>NZ_JBGCUL010000052.1:0-13186 GCF_054177685.1 Pseudomonas sp. P5_A2_2 | reverse complement strand
GCCTTCAGCAGCGCCTGGGCCAGCCGGTCATCATCGAGAACCGCCCTGGCGCTGGCGGCATTCTTGCCGCCAGCTACGTCGCCAAGGCCGCGGCGGACGGTCATACGCTGCTGCCCGGCGACGGCGCGACGCTTGCCCTGAACGGAGCGCTGTTCTCCAAACTGCCCTACGACCCCGTCGCGGATTTCGCTCCCATCTCGCTGGTCATACGCGCGCCCATCCTGATCGTCGCACATCCGCAAGCGCCCTTCTCCGACTTGCGCGGACTGGCCGAACATGCCAAGCGTGAGCAGGGCGGCATCGCGTACGCCTCGCCGGGTAACGGAACCATCCACCAATTGGCCATGGAACTTCTCAGGCGGCGGGCGGGGTTTCCAGTCACCCCCATCCAGTACAAGGGCGCGGGGGCTGCCGTTGTGGACGTGCTTGGCGGACAGGTGCCAATCGGACCGATCGATACCATCGTCGCACTTCAGTATGTGATCGCGGGCAAGTTAAAACCACTGGCTGTGCTGGCACCGAAACGGATTGCACAACTGCCCAACGTCCCCACTGCGGCGGAAGCAGGTGTCGAAGGGGTGGAGGTCTTCCCCTGGGTCGGCCTTGCCGCGCCACGGGCGACCCCGACCAACATCGTCTCGCGGCTGAGTTCCGAAGTCCGCGATGTGGTCATGAGCCCGGAGATCTCCAAGAGATTCTCTGACCTCGGCATGGAGCCGTTCGCGACGACCCCCGAACAGTTCGGCGCCTTCATCACGCAGGAGATAGCGCGCTGGCATCCGCTGATCAAGGAACTGAACATTCGACTCGATTGAGCTTGCTGCAACCGCACGCCGCATCCAACCATCCTGAACCACGGACAAACCTCCAGACACCGATGAAGGCCTTCATTGCCACCTCCGACGGGCTTCGGCTCGTGGACAGACCCCCTCCCGTTCCAAAGCCGAACGAAATCCTCGTGCGCACGCGTGCGGTCGGTGTGAATCGCATCGACTTGCACTCGCTCGCGAATGCAGCCGACCAGATCATCGGGATGGAATGGTCCGGCGAGGTGGTGGAAGTCGGCGCGCTGTGCCACGGGTTCAGCGTCGGCGATCGCGTGATGGGTACCGGCCCGGCCGCCTATGCCGAGTACGTGGTCACGGACTACGGCCGTGCCGTACCCATCACCCATCGCGCTTTGGATTGGGCAGGAGCAGCGGCAGCCACCCTCGGTCTGCAGACGATGCACGATGCCCTCGTCACGCGGGGCAGGCTTCGTCCCGGGCACACCGTCCTGATGCAAGGCGCCGCTTCGGTGATGGGGCTGATCGGCATGCAGATCGCCAAGGTGTTGGGCGCAGGACTTGTACTCGGGACATCCGGGAATGCGGAGCGACGCGGCAAACTCGAGGAGTTCGGCTGCGATGTCGGCATCGACAGCAGCCAGGACGACTGGTCGAGCAAAGTTCTCGAGGCCACGAAAGGCAATGGCGCCGACATCGTCRTCGACAACGTGTCGGGCACCGCGTTCAACCAGTGCATGGCGGCGGCGGCCCTGGAAGGCCGTCTTGTCAACGTCGGCCGCCTGGGCGGTGCAACCGCGGCATTCGACTTCAATTTGCACGCCCTTCGGCGGCTCGAGTTCATCGGGGTGACGTTTCGCACGCGCAGCGTGGAACAGGTGCGTTCGCTGAATTCCCTGATGCTCGCGGACCTGCGCCCTATGCTGGTCGGCGGCGGGCCGCGAATTCCCATTGCGGGCCGCTTTGCTTTCGCTGATGCCGCTCAGGCGCTGGAGGCGTTGCGACGCAGCGAGCACTTCGGCAAGCTCGTGCTGGAACTTTGATGGTTCGCTCGCAGGCGCTTGCCCGGGCGGGAGAGATCCTGTGGGACGCTTGGCAGCAGGGAACGGTGATCGAATCCTTGCCCGAAGAAGCCCGTCCTCTCACGCGTGCCGAAGGGTATCAAGTGCAGTCGGCCATCGAAGCGCGTTCGCGAGGCCCCCTCTTTGGCTGGAAGGTGGCTGCCACGAGTCTCGCAGGTCAACGTCACATCAAAGTAGATGGTCCGATCGCAGGCCGCCTTCTGCGCGAGCGTGCGCACCGTTCGGATTCGCAGCTGTCGCTCGCACGGAATCGTATGGCTGTCGCCGAGCCTGAGTTCGCCTTTCGCATGGGTCGCGACATTCCTCCGAGACGGGTGGCCTATTCTGTCCACGAGGTAATGGCCGCGACCGCCGACCTGCATCCTGCAATCGAAGTTCCTGACTCGCGCTTTGCCGACTTCACGTTAGCCGGTGAGCCGCAGCTCATCGCCGACAACGCTTGCGCGCACGAGTTCGTTCTTGGCGATGCCGCGCCGCAGACTTGGCGCACCACCGACCTTGCGAATCACGCCGTCCACGGCCAAGTTTCCGGCCTGACACGTAGCTATGCGCGTGACGGCAGCGGAGCTGCTGTGCTGGGAAGTCCAATCACCGCGCTCGTCTGGCTCGTCAATGAACTGTCGTCACTTGGAATCACGATGCACCGCGACCAAGTCGTGATCACAGGAGCATGCACGGTGCCGCTTGAAGTATCAGCGGGAGATAAGGTGCTCGCCGATTTCGGCGCGTTCGGTTCGGTATCCGCAAGCTTCAGCGAATAGAACCTTAAATCAGACGGAGCATTTTGATGACAAGCAAGAAGGGTTACCTGTTCG
Organism: Pseudomonas sp. P5_A2_2; assembly: GCF_054177685.1. Classification (NCBI taxonomy): domain Bacteria; kingdom Pseudomonadati; phylum Pseudomonadota; class Gammaproteobacteria; order Pseudomonadales; family Pseudomonadaceae; genus Pseudomonas; species Pseudomonas sp. P5_A2_2. The sequence goes on along the minus strand of NZ_JBGCUL010000052.1, from coordinate 10,504 downwards.
CAGAACTCGACGTGGTCGATGCCGCGTACTTCTACAACGAGTAYATGCCCCGCGTGCATCCCATCCTCGAAGAATATGGTGCCGTCTTTCTTGCGGGGAGCGACGCGCCGGTTGTCAAGGAGGGTGGCCGGGACGTTAGACGAGTCGTCCTGTTGGAATTTGAGTCCTTGCAACGCGCTGAGGAGTTCTACCACTCTGAAAGGTACCAATCCATCATTGGCTACCGTTTCAAGTCGGCGCGGTCGCACCTCTATATCTTTGAGGCATCGTCCGGTGCACAGCCCGACAGGGCCGAACCATCTGGCCGGAGTATTGTTCCCGGGCTGGGGAAATTCTGAAGGATCCGACTCAACTCTGCGCTGCCTGCTACCGCGTTGCCGGTTCAAGCGACACAAGGGCGAAAAGCGAAGTTGCGTTATGCGCCAGGTGGACTTTGAACTAGACCGTAGGTGGGTCGCCGCACACGCTCAAGGATGAGCCGGGTGGCTCGAACAGTGCGCCGATCATGTCGGCCATACCGTCATGCCTTCTTGTCGTATCGCTTACGGACGTCCTTGATCATCTCGACAAGCGCCTGCGCCACATCCCTTCCCCCGGCCTTGGCCTTGGCCTTGCAGTCCTCCCACAGCTTGAGGTCGGCGTAGCCCTTCTCCGTGTGGCGGTTCCACTCCTTGTCGAGGGGAGTCGTGATCTCCAGGCGGATGCCCGCCGGGTCGTGGAAGTAGATCGACAGGATCATGCCCTTGTGGTCGGTTGGGCCGATCACCTCCACGCCCTGAGAGTTCAGCCACTCATACCAGCGCAACACCTCGGCGCGGTCCTTCGCTTCAAGCGCGATGTGGTTGAAGAGATCGTAAGCGGGATGGCTGGCCTTCGCCGGGGGCGGCACGCCCGGCGCTTCGAAAAACGCCAGCGTAGAGCCGTCTTGCATGCGGAAGAAGATGTGGAAGTACGGAATGTCGTCACCAGTGGACGGGATACTGTCGTCCATCACCGTGCTCGCCAGTTCCATTCCCATGATGCGTGTGTAGAACTCGGTGGTCGCGGCGGCATCGGGCGTCACCCATGCGGCATGGTTCAGCATGATGGGCGTGAGACCAGGATTGGGTGTCAAAGCAACCTCGGGCCTGGCGCCGGCAACTGCGGGGGCGTTAGTTCGCATCGATGGGTTCTCCGATTGAACGCGATTCAAAGTTGGGGGTCGGCGATGCGCACGGCGATCCCGTCGAGCGCTTCGCTCATCATGATCTGGCAGGACAGGCGGCTGTGCGCCTCGCGCGGCGCGGCCGTGTAGTCCAGCATTTGGTTTTCGGTGTCGTTCGGCGCTGGCAGCATCGCAGCGAAGGGCGTCTCCACCAGCACGTGGCAGGTGGCGCAACTCATCGCGCCGCCGCAGTCGCCGACAATGCCTTCGATATCGTGGCCCGTTGCGGCCATCATCAGGTTCTGCCCAATGGGTACTTCGACCTCATTGCGCTCGCCATTGGAATGGATGTAGATGACGCGTGGCATGGCTCCAATGTCCTCTGGGGGTGGAGGCGTGTCAGTCCCCTTGACGGGGACGTTGGCGACGCAGGCGCAGAGTGGGACGCAGGAGTCCAATGAAGCCCTTCGGCATCAGGAATATGCACAGGGTCAAGGGTTCCTGTTGATCGCGGAAGACAGGAGCTTCGAAATCTGGTCAGCCGCGTTGGGATCGAACTGGGCGGAGCCAGCATGCACGCGCGCCCGAGATCCTCACCAGCCCGCCGAAGACGGCATCCACCTGGAAGAAGGACGAACGTTCTGGCGATGATCCTCAAGGAGACGGCGAGGCCGGTGTGGATGGCGCCTGCGGAAGGCAAGGCCTCACATGGGCTCGTCGATGCGTGGCCGAGGCGGCAAACGAACACTCGACCAACGGATTAAGAGTCGTGTGTTGTTGGTATCGGCGCCACGGGCGTCGCTGCAGTCGTTCGCCTCGTCGCGCGCAGCCACGGCCGCCGCTCGCGCTGAGCGACACGGCGTGGTTGCTGCATTGACTCCGACCTTGGCGGCGCTGCAGCCCCGTCGATGAAGTCCGCGACAGCTTGCCAAGCCTGCCTGAGTTGAGCCTCGCTCTTGCCCACGTAGCTGCCGAGCGTTACGTCGCCACCGGCGGCGTGATTCATCATCTTCTTGAGAGCTGCACCTGAAACCAGTTCTTCCGCAATGCTCGCGAACGTGTCGCGCAAGCCGTGTCCCTGCACGCTCGTGCCGGCCTTCGAGTTGATCCACGCCAAAGTCTTGCGGGCGTCGACGATGGCGAAAAGCGGCTCATCCGGCTTCTTACCGGCCACGTTGCGCACCGCGACTTCAAGCGCTTGCCGCGACAGCAGGAGCTTGTGGTCGCTGCGATTCTTCGTGTCGCGGAGCGTGATCCTCCCGCCTGCAACGTCAAGGTCCGCGACCTTGATCGGCGGGTATCCGTGGCGCTTGTGGCCGTGGATCTCGATGCCACGACAACCAGTGAGCAGTTGGAACCGATAGTAGTCGGCCGCGACGCGCGAAGGCGCTGCGGCAGCGGCGCGCCACCACTGGCCAAGCTTCTCGGGCGGGATGGGAGCCGGGTCGCACGCGCCTGTGGCGATGATGATGCGGTCACGACCCGGCGTGTCGCGGGCCAGCGGATTATCGGCAAGGACGACGCCGTGCCAGCGAATCACGGCTCGCGCCACCTGCATCGCGTACGCCGCCTGCCGCTCCGATCGCTTCAGCAAGGCGGCGTGCAGAGCCCGGATGTCGTTGCCAGTGATGGCAGTGAGCACCTTGTGAGCGAGAGGATAGAGATCGCCGTCGGCGAATTTCTTCCCGTTGCGCGACGTTCGGCCCGGCTCGACCATCGCCAGGTAGTCCGCTCGAGTCCGAGCCTTCAACGGCAGACCGTCCTTGGCTCGGCGCTTCTTGTCGACGTACTCGCGGACAGCCTGCACCAACGTCAAACCATCGAGGCGTTGCGTCGACTCCGCCTCGGCGAAGGCCTGCTTCACGCGCGCTTCCTCTTGAGCGGGCCAGTCGATCCCTTCCCGCGCAAGGGCGCGGATGCGAGCGGCCTCGGCACATGCAGCGCCAAGCCTGATCTGGCCTTCGCCCTCACCGTACTCCTGCGGAATACGGTACTGCCGCTGACCATCTCCGCCCTTGACCGTGTATCGAACGAGAAGAGTTCGAACTTCGGCTAACGCGTTGCCGCAAAGCAGAACCACGCGTAAGTGTCCGCATTGTTCAGCGCTTGCGCGGTGGTCAGGCCGTCGTCCCAATACCCCGAGCCGTCGTTGTAGATGTAGCCGTCGTCGCCGTGATCGGCCAGGCTGGCGTACTTGTGGTGCGCTTCGTGGATGAATGTGATCACCGCCAAGTCGGCGTTGGAGATGTCCGCGCTGTATGCCCCTGGACCCAGCAGGTTGCGCTTCACGCGGATGTCGCCGCGCGACACTGTTTCGCCCGCCCGCGTGCCGAGGTTGCGGCCCGGCTCGAAGATGCCGCGGAGGATTCCTCGAGCACCAGGCTCGTAGCGCACGGAGCCCAAGGCGCCGGCCGTCGGAGCCGTGAGCTTGACGTTGGTGGAGAGCTGCAGCGCGTAGTGGACCAGTTCCATCTTGCTCAGCACCAGCGCCCGTTGCTGAGTCGTCAAGCCGCCGCCGGTCTTGAAGTAGCGCGCTGCAAACGTATCGATATTCGCGATGCCCGGACCCACGCCGGCCTTGACATTCCACGTGAGCAGGCCCATCACCTCCGCGAGGATCCGCCGGGCCTCCGCGACGGTCTGGGCCAGCGCGCTGCGTTCGAGTGCGGTCAGGTCGTGGCTGCCCTTCTTCGTCTTGACGTTCGTGCTGCCAACGGAACTTCTGCTCACCCAAGAAGGCATAGTCATGCTCCTTCGTGATGTAGACGGCCTGTCGCTTACCGCAGGCGGACAGGAGAACCCGCTGGAACCATATCATCACGACCCTTCGCCCTCAAGKCATTTGTCACGCGAGTCTGGTGCGCACATCGCGACTCACGCGGCCTTTTTCAGTTCAACGTCCTTCGTGCCGTACTTGTTCCAGGCCATCAGGTCGACGGTGGTCAACACCCTCGCCGACATGTGCGGCCGAAGCCGGACCATCACGTCCTCGAACGACGAGATCCACTGGTCCTTGTTGTACTTCACGGTGTCTGCGGCCGATGCTCGTCGACGTCGTTGAGCTGCGCCCCCTGATGCTTAGAGGCCGTTGGGGCGTCGATCCCGATTTCTTGGCGCAGCTCGACGAGCAAGGCACTTGCGGCGCCATTGGCAACAGCCAACTTCTCGCCCACCGCCGCGATGGCCGCCAGGCCGATCTCGCCGCTGCGTTCGATGATCTCGTTCCGCTTGACCACCCACTCGTCGATGTTCGCGGTTGCGGCCTCAATCATTTTCTTCACCGTCTCGACTCTCGCCACAAGCGCGTCGTTGAACTGATCGGCCGGCACGTCCAGCATTGTCTGAGCCTTTGCGAACATGGCGTCACGCGATACCCTCCACCCTTCCATCAAGCTCGCCATGCTCTTCTGTTCCGCTGTCAATTTGGCCAGTGGAAGACGCTCGTTGAGCGCACTTGACGCAAGGGCCTGTAGCTCTCCAAGACCTTATGCGCTACAGCTATGGTGGAAGGTTGGCACACGAGCGAGAGGCGGGCAATCGCCTTCAAGACGTTGTCGAACGCTTCGACACCTTGCCGGCACACTGGAACGCTTGCTTCGCCCGCTCCTTAGATCGCCTCGGATGAGCCAGGGCCATCCGCTGACCTGGGCCCAGCGACGCTCTCGCTCGCGCTGCCGTCTGCTGAACTGCTGACACTCGACGCCGGCGCATCCGTTTCAGTCATTACGCCATCAGCGCGCTGCCGCTCGGGATCTTGCGCAGCGAGCCGCGAGCGTGCCGCCACCAATGCCGGGCGAGGCCCCGATGAGTGCGCCGTACCGGCGAGCCGTTCAGCAGCAAGCCAACGGCGAATCGTCATCGAGTCACGCAAGCGCCCCGATGGTTTGGTCGCTCCCATCAAGACGATCGTCACCGTGCGCCCATCGGCCCGCGCCTGCATGGCCAGGCAGCGACCCGCCTCGTTGGTGAAACCCGTCTTCGACAGGAACACCTCCCACTCCGCCCCGCCGACGAGCCGGTTGGTGTTGTGGAAGACTTTGCGCCGGCCGCTGACCAGCACCTCGTGGCTGCGCTGACTCGTGATCTGCGCAATGGCGGGATAGCGGGCCGCTGCGCGCAGCACCATGACCATGTCCTGCGCGCTCGACATGTTGTTCGGCGACAGTCCGGTCGGCTCCCCGATCGACGTGCTGTCGAGGCCGAACGCCTGGATCTTCTGCTGCATTGCCGCGTTGAAGGCTTGCAGCCCACCAGGGTAGGAGCGCGCCAGCGCCGACGCTGCCCGGTTGTCGGAGCTGAGCAGGGCCAGCTCCAGCAGGGAGCCGCGCGATGCGATTGCACCAACGTGCACGCCGCCGCGGGTGTGCTTGAGGCTGTCAATGTCCGCCGCATCGATGCGAAGCGCTTCGTCCGGATCCTGCTGCGCATCCAGCACCACTATGGCCGTCATCAGCTTGGTCAGGGAGGCGATCGGCGCGGCCACGCCGATGTTCTTCTTCAGCAGGATCTCACCGCTCGTCTCATCGACAACCATCACGTGTGCCGAGTTGAAGGTGATGTCTGCGCGTGCCGACGCACAGGCCAACAGCAGGCTGACGACGAGAGCGGCACGCAGGAGCATGGTAGGGACGTCCGTCAATGTTGGACGCCGACGATCACGGCGGGAGTGGAGACGTCATGTCCGACGGCGATGCGTGCGAAAAGGTAGTTCTCGCGGGCTGCGTCGGTGAGTGCGTCCATGTCCACATGGCCGGCAGCGTCACAGGGGAACACGTACGCACGCCCCGCGTCGGGCAGCGACTGGAACCGCAACTCGTAGTTGGCGGGCCCGCTCGAATCGGTCTTCACAACGTTCATGGCTCTGTACTCCTGTGCGATGAGACGCCTCTCGATTTCAGAGTACGCAGCGCCGTGCGTTTCAGATATGCCTCGCTCAGGGGGGCATGAGGCTCAAATCAAGGGGGGTGGCGCTGATCGGTACGCAGGGCGGCCTTGCGACCTAGTCGTTTGCGCGCTGCCACGATGCCAGCTGCTGCGCGCTGGCGCGGAAGCTGCCGCCAAACAGCCGCGTTCCCCGCCGGACAAGAAGCAAAGCGATGCGAGCCGCCACCGGGTGGCCAGCATCGGCCAGTTCCGCCAGACGCGTGAACGCTTGCTGCCAACGGCCATCTTCCAACAAGCGCATGGCTTCGCCGAAATGCCGCGCGCGCTGGCTGGCGCCTGTGGCGGGCGAAGCATCGCGATGGGCCCTCCACAAGCCACGCCTCGCATCGGCATATGAGTACGACTCGTTGGTGTTCATGCGCGGCTCCAGAATCTGTGCGCATGAGTTGCACGGCGCCGCGCTGTGGTTCAACGCATTTCCGTGATGCACATCGCCGCGCGCCGAGTCGACGCTGCGTTTGAACCACCTAGAGCTAGGGAGCAACCTAGAGGCACATCCCTAAGGAGCCAGTCATGCACACCTTTCAACTCCGTACCCGCCGCGCCACGCTGTGCTCCGTGCTGGTTGCCGCTGCGGTGTCAGTTGGTCTCCTCGGTGGCGCTGCTGCCTTGTTCGCCAGAGCCGGAAGCACACCCACATTCATGGCCGGATCGAAATCCGCCCAGGAAGCTGCGCAGTGTCCGGACCGGCTGTCGCAGGCACGGCATGAGTGCCTGCGCAACATCGCCGCAGCCGCTCCCCGATCTCCTGAGCAAGGCGCGACTCTCGTGGCCCGCGCCCCCGGCAAGTCGAACTAAGAGCTCGAAGCCGTGGCCTTCGCCCCTTGGGGCGCGCGCTTAAGCCCGGCTTTTCCAAAGACTTCGACCACTCGCCGGCATTGCCGCTCATCGCCTGCAGCACCGCTGGCGCTCCATCAACGGGCCAACTAGACGACCTGGCCGCCGATCTGTGGCAGGACGAGCACCTTCGAGCGCTCGAGCCCGGCGTCGCGACCGCGGCGACGCAGCACTCGTTCTACGGTGCGCGGCGCTGACGCGAGCCTGCGATGTCGGCGGAGTTTTTTTCACCGGCATCCGCAAACGAGAAAGTGTGGCTGTACACAACCCGCGACGAGCTTGACGCGTTTGGAGTCCACCTCGGTGGCGCCGAGGGATTGGTAAAAGCCGTCGCTGTAGGGGCCCCGTGGCTTCACGCCGGACTTGATACATGCGCCGACGTGGCACGGGTGCTTGTCCAGCAGCGAAGGGATCGGCCCATCGTCTCGGCGGGATATCGGGACCGCCGGGCGCAGCAGATCAATGCCGATCGGTGAACGCCGTTGCGCTCTGCGGACCCACGCGCCAGACGCTGCGCTTGATGTCACGCGGGCCGCACAGGCGCCGCCTCTCGATGATGGGGCTGACTCCTCCGCGCATCCGCGCTGCRCCAGAAAACCTGTCTGAGGGAGACTCCACGGTCCTTGCACGCTGCGTCTTGCGCGATGCGGGTTGTCGCGCAAGACGACCGATGGATGAGAGGCAGGACTTGACTCGACAACGTCTGCGCCGATCGCCCCGGCATCGCAATCGCATTCCTCCCGATCACATCGAGGACTGGACCTCGTGCGCGAAGCGCTGCCCCATTGGGATCGGTGTTTGGAGATGGGCTCATCGCAGCGGATGAACTCGCTCGAAGAGGTCTGAATAGTCGAGCACGACACCGTCGTCATCCACCGGGAGATCCGCCTTGAATCCACTTCCGTCCAGGCTCTCGAAGAGATACAGCCGATCTGCCAGCCGCGTATAGGCCTGACGTTGAGGGCGAACCGTCAGGTCGGGCGCAAAGACCCACGCCATCTGGAATTCGCAGCGTTGCCCGATGGACATGGCGTTGCGGCGAATCGGAAACGAATTGGTGAACGGAGTCGGCCAGATGTCGATGTCGATACACCCGTCGAGTTCGTCGATCGGCGATCCGTCGCGGGTCCGCCAGTGACCCTCACCATCCGTCCGCAGATCGAGCGACCTGGTCGAGCCTTCGATGGCAACGAAGAGATCGGCATCGTGAAGGCGCCAGGCATCGTCCCAGGTGAGCCGATACGCGAGCCTAAAGGGCGCCCCTTCCTCGCTGAATGCAAGGACGCTGCTGTCCGCCCTGTTGCCCGTCAGGAGAAGATGCTCCAACCCCATTGCGCGACGATCCTTGTTCCAGACCGGCCTCCAGCACACCGTTTTCTGCTGGTCAAACGAATCCATGGAATCGCTGGCGTCGAACTCCTGGTTCGTGCGCGGTGCACCTGGGGCTTGCTCGTCGAGTGATTGCCGATACCTGATGCATCCGCGCATGAACTGAGGCCATTCGGGCACGACGATGGTCGGAGTCGCACCTTCAGGCAGCAAGGACCACAGGTCTGGGTGATGCCAACAAAGCTCATGACCGGTGGAGTCCCTGTGCCTGCGAATCGCGTTGCGCAAGTTCGCAGCCTCCGCAATCAGCTGGCCCTGCGACATCGAGTTGAGGTCTTCGTCCATGCACGTGCCGCGTCGGTCAGAGATGTAGCTGGGAGAAGCCTACGCGATGCAAGCAAAGGCCTCGGAGGTCCCCCCATTGGCGGTGATGTCACTCGGCACTGCCGGGGAACCCGGTGCCGAGCGACATTGAGCCGTAGTAGCCGTGTCGTAGTGTCAGCCGCGTCCGGCCTCAGAGGGTACGGCAGGACTGGCATCCGCATGCGAGCCAATCCATACTCTCCCGACGCTCACAACCTTCGGCAAGTGCCGACCGACGCATGGTCCTCGATACGCGACCGCCCTTTGACGGATTCGACACAGTCGACATTCGGACCGACGAAACGAACGTATTCGCGCGCAAGGGCGGGACGGGTCCTGGCGTGTTGCTGCTCCACGGTTTTCCGCAGACCCATCTGATGTGGCGCGACGTCGCCCCGCATCTGGCGAGCGACTTCACTGTCGTGTGCGCGGATCTTCGAGGGTATGGGCAGAGCGGGTGCCCGGCGTCCACGTCCGATCACGTGCCGTACTCCAAGCGAGCGATGGCTGGCGACATGGCGATGGTGATGAACAAGCTCGGCTTCGACAGCTTCAGTGTCGTCGGGCATGACAGAGGCGGCCGCGTCGCCTACAGGATGGCGCTCGATCGACCCGCACTGGTGGCGCGCCTCGTGGCTCTCGACGTCCTGCCCGTTGCGGACGTATGGGAGCGGGCCTCCAAGGAGTTGCTGCTCGGCTATTGGCCGTGGTCGTTGCTCGCCCAGCCGTACCCCCTTCCCGAGCGTCTGATTGCCGCTGCACCCAAGGCCGTGATCGACAACGCCATCGCGACTTGGGGTTCGGCGTCGTCCGTCTTTCCTCCCTCGGTTTGCGCCGCCTACGCTGACGCTCTTCGCGACCCCGAACACGTCCACGCGATCTGCGAAGAGTACCGGGCCGCGGCAGGCATCGATCACGAGCATGACCTGATCGACCGACGCGTGGGCCGCCGCATCGTGTGTCCCACGATGACGCTGTGGAGCTCCAGCGGCCCCCTCGGAGCTTGGTACGAAGACGCCGGAGGACCGCTCGCTGTCTGGCGCAGATGGGCGGCCGACGTCACTGGAGAGGCAGTCGAAGGAGGCCACTTCTTCGCAGAGGAGGACCCTGTGAACACCGCGCATCGCCTGCGCAACTTCCTGCTGAGCGACAAGCGACGCGTCTGAGTGGTGCGACGTTATGGTGGGTTGCACTGGCGATGAAGGCGGCAAAGAACGAAAGCGTCTGGCCCGTGGGTCGAGCCGGCCCGATCACGTCAAGGGCGCTGCCCAAGTTGACTAACCGGTGTTCGCGTAAGGGATGGCCGCCCGCAGGGGCGAGACGACGGGCCTCCGACGGCGGCACGACGCGAAGCGCAACAGCCCGGCTAGGCGCATCCGGGCAACGCCTGCCCCCCAGTTCCGGCGTCATCACCGCGAGCATCAGCAAAAACAGACCGACACCGGCCGCCCGCCGCGTCGGCCGAAACAACAGACGGATCGCCCCCAGCGACTCGAACGCCCCGCTCACAGAAACACGAAGCCCAGGCCTGCCAGCTTGAGGCGCGAGTTGGAGACGGACACCATCGCGCTCACTCTCCCAACAGGTGGAGCACGACCTCGCGCCGATACGGCCGGACCCGGTGCTCCCACAAGTAGATGCCCTGCCAGGCGCCGAGCGCCAGACGGCCACCGGACAACGGGATCGACAACTGCACGGCGGTGAGCGCTGCGCGCACGTGCGCCGGCATGTCGTCCGCACCCTCGTCGCGATGCCGGAACAAGGCATCGCCGTCGGGCACCAGGCGGGCGAAGAATCGGTCGAGGTCGCCGCGCACGTCCGGGTCCGCGTTCTCCTGGATCAATAGGCTGGCCGACGTGTGGCGCACGAACAGGGTCACCAGACCCA
>NZ_JBGCUL010001244.1:0-1163 GCF_054177685.1 Pseudomonas sp. P5_A2_2 | reverse complement strand
GGACAAGGCCCTGTATGACCGCGTACTGACCCTGTCCAATCATGGCCGGGTGGCGGGCAGCAGCAAACAGTTCTGGCCGCATTTCCTCGGTTTCAAATACAAGATGAGCAACCTGCAAGCGGCCGTCGGTTGCGCACAGGTCGAGCGGATCGACGAGTTGATCGAGCGCAAGCGTGCGATCTTCGCCCACTACGCCGAGGCGCTGGCGTCGTTGCCGGGCTTGTCCATGAACCCTGAGCCCGAACATGCGCGCAACGGTTACTGGATGCCCACCGTGGTCTTTGACCGCGAGCTGGGGATCACGCGGGAGATGTTGATCGCCGCCTTCCAGGCCGCCGATATCGATGCGCGGGTGTTCTTCTGGCCGCTGTCGTCCTTGCCGATGTTCAGCGAACTGACGGCTGACTCGCCCGTGGCGCATGCACTGCCGGAGCGCGCGATCAATCTGCCGAGTTACCACGACATGAYCGATGACGATCAGCACCGGGTCATCGAGGTGCTGCGCGCGCTGGTACTCAAAAGGACCCGGCTATGAAGGTTTACCTGCTGGGGGCGGCCAATCCTGAAGCGGTACGGATGATCCTCACCCTGCAACGCAGCCAGCCGGACGTGCAGTTCGCCTTTCTCGATAACGATCCGGCCAAGCAAGGCACGCTGTTTCATGGCGTGCCGGTGGTGGGTGGTACCGACAAGGTGGCCGAGCTGAAAGGCCCCGACACACGCTTTGTCAATTTGATCACCGGCAGCACGGCGCTGCGTTACCGGACCACCTGCGAGATCGTCGAGGCCGGTGGCACCCTGGGCAACTTCATCCACCCGGGCATCGATCTGACGATGATCACCATGGGCGTCGGCACCTATCTGCAAGAGGGCGTGATCCTGCAGGCGCAAGTCAGCCTGGGTGACAACACCAGTATCAGTGCCGGCAGCGTCGTCGGGCATGAAGGGCAGGTCGGCCATTCGGTGTTCATGGCACCGGGTGTCTGCATTGCCGGTTGTGTCGAGATCGGTGACGGCACCTTCATCGGCACCAACGCCACGATCCTGCCGCGATTGCGCATCGGTCGTTGGGTCACCATCGGTGCGGGCGCCGTGGTGACCAGGGACGTTCCAGACTATGCGGTTGTGGTGGGCAGCCCCACCAGGACCATCAAGACCAATCC
>NZ_JBGCUL010001243.1:0-1163 GCF_054177685.1 Pseudomonas sp. P5_A2_2 | reverse complement strand
GTAAGAAGCTTAATGTCATTTAATTGATGCAAAACCGGCAATCGAAACAATCCAGCATCAATGCGATTGTCAACTAAATTAATCAGCTGTGTTTCTGAAGACTCCTCCGACACTTCAATATGAACATCGGACATGCCCTCAAGATAAAGCCCGAGCACATCTTTTAAATTTCCTATAAGCGGAACAGTGCTGGCATGACCAAGTCGAATAGTACCACTTTGACCGTTGCCTACCGAAATAGCCAGTCGAGCTGCGCTATCGACGTCAGTTAAAATTGATTTGGCCCTAGGTAAGAAGGCTAACCCAGCATGTGTTAGATGGGGCTGTCTTGCGGTGCGCTCGAACAAAAGCGTACCAAGGTTACTTTCTAGCTCCTTCACTTGTCGACTTAGCGCTGATTGAGCAATAAACAATCTTTGCGCTGCGACACTGAAGCTTCCATGTTCCGCGATTTCTACAAAATATCGCAACTGCTTCATTGATATCATAACAGCTATGCCAAAATGTGATCAGTAAGATGTCATTTCCATATTAGTGGTTTTTTGCCATGTTGGGTAGGGTAATGAAACAACATGTAACGGAAATGCCGACAATGCCAGATGCTTTTCTCCACGCCCCTTTCGACAATACGACCTTGGTAGTAATGTTCGTTACCATCAGCTTGGCATACATAATTTTTTCTATTGCAGGTTTTGGAACGGCACTGGTAGCGGGGCCTGTGTTAGTGAATTACATGCCTCTGTCGCAAGTGATCCCTTTACTGGTGCTCCTTGACTGCGTGGCTGCATTTGGAAAACTGGCGCGTTCTCATCAGCATGTGGTGCGCATTGAACTCGCTAGGCTGCTGCCATTCATGGCCATTGGTAGCATGGCTGGCATAGCGGTGCTCCTAAAAACTAAATCTGACGTTTTAATGCTCGCGATGGGGTGTTTCGTAACCTTGTACGCGTTGTATATGCTTACAAAGCCTGTACGAACTAGTTACATATCTGCGGCTTGGGCAATGCCMTTGGGTATGGGCGGCGGCCTGTTTGGCGCCCTTTTTGGTAGCGGTGGCTTCCTGTACGCAATATATTTGAACGGCAGGATAAACACCAAAGAGAAAGCAAGTTCCACTCAAAGTACATTGATAGGAATTAGCACGCTCGTACGCATTTCCATGC
>NZ_JBGCUL010001242.1:0-1163 GCF_054177685.1 Pseudomonas sp. P5_A2_2 | reverse complement strand
GCCATCAGGTTCAGCGCCTGGACCACGTCCGGGCAGTTCTGGCAGGACAGCGAGAAGTAAGTCTCGAAGTTGAACTCACCTTCGAGCGAGCGGATCTGTTCGATCACTTCGGCACTGGCCTTCGAAGGGTGACCGCCGACTTGCAGCAAGGCCAGCACCAAGGACGTGAATTCGTGGCCCATCGGGATGCCGGCGAAACGCAGGCTGATATCGGCTCCCGGGCGATTGATCGAGAACGACGGCTTGCGTGCATCATCGCCGTTGTCGAGCAAGGTAATCCGGGTGGAAAGACTGGCAACGTCTTTCAACAGTTCGAGCATTTCCCGGGATTTCGCACCGTCGTCGAGGGAAGCAACGATCTCGATCGGCTGGGTGACCCGTTCCAGGTACGATTTCAACTGGGCTTTAAGATTGGTGTCCAACATACGGGCGATTTCCTTGAATTCTTGAGACAAAAAAACGCCCGAGCGAATCTTGCCCGGGCGTTTTTATTGGGCGGTGCAGCTTGCTTAGAAGGTGCGCAAGTGCGCCCTGATGAAGCGCGTCACAGACTTAGATCTTGCCGACCAGGTCCAGGGACGGCGCCAGAGTGGCCTCGCCTTCTTTCCACTTGGCCGGGCAAACCTGGCCTGGGTGAGCAGCGACGTACTGGGCAGCCTTGATTTTGCGCAGCAGCTCGGAAGCGTCACGACCTACACCGCCGTCGTTCAGTTCAACGATCTTGATCTGGCCTTCCGGGTTGATCACGAAGGTGCCACGGTCAGCCAGACCGGCTTCTTCGATCAGCACGTCGAAGTTGCGGGAGATGGCGTGGGTCGGGTCACCGATCATGGTGTACTGGATCTTGCCGATGGCTGGCGAAGTGTTGTGCCAGGCAGCGTGGGCAAAGTGGGTGTCGGTGGAAACGCTGTAGATCTCGACGCCCAGCTTCTGGAACGCGTCGTAGTTGTCGGCCAGGTCTTCCAGTTCGGTCGGGCAGACGAAAGTGAAGTCGGCCGGGTAGAAGAACACCACAGACCACTTGCCTTTCAGGTCGGCGTCCGAGACTTTTACGAAGTCGCCATTTTTGAATGCGTCAGCTTTGAACGGTTTAACTTGGCTGTTGATGATAGGCATCGTTGACTCTCCGTCATGGGTTAAGAAGTTGATGGAGAGAACTTTAC
>NZ_JBGCUL010001241.1:0-1165 GCF_054177685.1 Pseudomonas sp. P5_A2_2 | reverse complement strand
GAGAGCGCCTGCATGGCATGCAGGAGGTCAGCGGTTCGATCCCGCTTAGCTCCACCAATTTTACAGTTCAAGGTCTGGCCACACCGGCCTTGAATCGATCAGCTCTCAGCACTGATCAGTTGTATAGAAGGGTTTGTGTCCCCTTCGTCTAGTGGCCTAGGACACCGCCCTTTCACGGCGGTAACAGGGGTTCGAGTCCCCTAGGGGACGCCACGATTACCCGCTCTGCGGGATTTATAAGGGTCATTCAATTATTGAATGGCCCTTTTGTTTGTCTGGCGTTTGGCCAAATTCCTCCATTTCCAAAAAAACTGTTCTTCAGACCAGCGGTCACACCCATGACTTGCTAAAATTTATTATGAGAATAATATTTCAATCGTAATATTCGGAGGCGACGATGAACGATAAAAAAGCTCAAACCCGCGAACGCATTCTCAAGGCCGCCAGCGCAGCGCTGATTCAGCGCGGYCCGGCCGAGCCAAGCGTGGGCGAAGTGATGGGCGCGGCGGGCCTGACGGTCGGCGGCTTCTACGCACACTTCGAAAGCAAGGACGCGATGATGCTGGAGGCGTTCAAGCAATTGCTCGGTCACCGCCGCGACCTGATTGCCGACATGGACGCGGAGTTGACCGGCGAAGAGCGCCGCACTCTGGTGGCAGCGTTTTACCTGTCGCGCAAGCACCGTGATTCCTCCGAATCGGCCTGTCCGATCCCGGCATCGGTCGGCGAACTGGGGCGGCTGCCGGAAGCGTTTCGTGTCGCTCTGAATGAACATGTGGAAATGATGGTTGCGCAGTTGGCGGCCAGTCCTGAAGAAACCGAAAAAGCCCTGGCCGACATGGCCTTGATGGTGGGTGGGCTGGCTCTGGCGCGGGCGCTGGGGCCGGGAGAGTTGTCCGATCGATTACTGCGTGCCGCCAAATCGGCAGTGCGTTGACCTGAAGGCTGCGGCCTGAGGAGAATGCGATGAGCGCGTTAAAGTGGGTTCGTGGCGTTAATGGCACCTTGGGCTGGTTTGCCCCGAAACTGGTCGCTAGCAAAATGCGACTGGCCTTCATGACACCGCGAGATCTGCCGCCCCGTGACTGGGAGCTGCCGCTGTTGGCGAAGTCCGAGCGGATCACCTTGCGTTTCGGGCTCTCGGCGTTACGTTGGGGGCAGGGCC
>NZ_JBGCUL010001240.1:0-1170 GCF_054177685.1 Pseudomonas sp. P5_A2_2 | reverse complement strand
GGTTGTAGCCGACCGAGGCGACCATATCGACCTCGCCTTCGACGAACACCCGGCGGTTATGGCTCGGCACGCAGAACGAGTTGGCGTGGCTGATCGAGTTGCCGGGGAAACCACGCACGCCGAGCATCTGCGCCTTGGGTTTGGCGTAGTCGCCGATGCAGGAAATGTTGGCCTGACCGTAACGGTCGATCTGGGTCGGGCCGACCAGCGCATGGCGCTTGCCGCCCCATACGTTGTCGAAAATCCGCGAGAACCCCATCCAGCTGTCACGCTTGGGTTCATAGCCTTTGCGTGCGCCCAAAGGCACCGGCTCGGCGACCATGTAGGCTTCGGAGTCGGTCATCAGCAGGTTCGGGTTGCTGGTCAACATGGCCAGCGAAGCGGCCAGACGCGGGATCACGCCGATGCCGGAGGCCAATACTTCGCCGTCTTCGCGCCAGGCTTCGGAGGCCGCGCAGATCATCAACTCGGCGAGGCTGTAATCAGTAGTGCTCATCGAAAGGCTCCTTAGAAAATCGGCAACGGCAGTTCACGGATCGCAGCCAGGCCGCCGACCTTTTCCAGATACTGTTCGTGGGTGCAGTCGACGTAGTCGCGCAAGTAGCCCTGCCAGCCATCGACCGCCTGGACCGTGGCGTTGTAGGCCTTGAAATGCGCGACGTCGAAACCGTACAGCGGCGCGCAGGAAGACGGATGCGCCCCGCCCGGCACGTGGGCCACGGCGGTGGTCAGGTTGCGTTCCCAGAACACTTGATGGGCGTGGGCGCTGTCCTGATGGAAATACTCGCTGTCGACCAGTTCATCGCAGGTCACGTAGCTGTGGGTCGCAGCGCGCACGAACAGGTCGTCCATGTAGTGATCCGGACCGCTGATCTGGCACACGCCGCGTTTGTCGGCGCGGTCAACGTGGACCAGCGCCGCGTCGAGCTTGAGCGCCGGCATGGCGACCCAGTCCTTGCCATCGGCATAGGGCGAGGCAATCAACTTGATCTGGCGGTTATGGCGCAGCACGTCAGTGCCCAGGCCCACGGCGGTTGGAATGAATGGCACGTTCATCGCTGCGGCGCGCAGGCCGAGCAGCAGCATGCCTTCGTCGATCTCCATCACTTCCAGCGCCGCTTCCTGGCGCGCCTTGCGGAAGTACGGTTCCAGCGGAATGAAATCCAGGGA
>NZ_JBGCUL010001239.1:0-1170 GCF_054177685.1 Pseudomonas sp. P5_A2_2 | reverse complement strand
GCGTCATACCGCCCATAAACCTGCTGCGGATCACGAATCCGCAGCACCGACAATACGCAGACAATCGACCCCAGCAGATTCGCCATCAACATGTGCGCCGGTTCGAACGGTGGCAGCTCACCGGGCAAACTCAACGCCTGACTCACGCCCATCAAAACCCCATGCAACGCTGCAAAACTCCACGGCGTGACAAACGCGAGCATCACGATCAAGTCATACCAGGCACTACCTTGCACCAACCGGCGATATTGCGTTGTAGTCCACATCGACATTGCTCCATCAATTCAGGGAGCAACAAGGCTAAAGCCTGGAGTATGCTCCAGGGTCAAGCCCCCTCGGCGCGATCGGCAACAGCGTCGCTGCAATCTGGCAGTCACCCGATCCCGACAGTGCCGTCACGCAATTGCTGCAAGACAAACTCAAACTGATCGAAGCCCGCATGGCCGAACTCGGCGCGCTGCGCGACGAGTTGCAACAACGGCTGGGGCAACAGTGTCCATTGAATCCACGACTCTGAATTTTCAAGGAAGCCACTCATGTCCAAGGCAAAAACTGCACTCATCATCGGCGCCTCCCGGGGGCTTGGCCTCGGGCTGGTGAAAACCCTGCTGGCCGATGGCTGGCAAGTCACCGCCACCGTGCGCGATCCGCAAAAAGCCGAAGCCTTGCAGGCCTTGGGCGATGTGCAGATCGAAAAGCTCGACATGGACGATCAGCAGGCGGTGTCCGCCCTGAGCCAACAACTCAAGGGTGATGTGTTTGACCTGTTGTTCGTCAATGCCGGGGTCAAGGGGCCGGATGTCCAGACGCCGAACGGCGGCGCGACAATGGCCGAAGTCGGTCAACTGTTCTTCACCAACGCCGTGGCGCCGATCAACCTGGCCCAGCGTTTTGTCGACCGGATTCGCCCGGACACCGGCGTGCTGGCCTTCATGAGCTCGGTGCTGGGCAGCGTGACCATGCCCGACGCACCGGAGCTGGCGTTGTACAAGGCCAGCAAGGCGGCGCTGAACTCCATGACCAACAGCTTCGTCACTCAGTTGGGCGAAACCAGTCTCACCGTGCTGTCGCTGCACCCGGGCTGGGTGAAAACCGATATGGGCGGTGAAGGCGCTGACATCGACGTGGAAACCAGCACCCGTGGCCTGGTAGATCAGGTGAATGCGTATG
>NZ_JBGCUL010001238.1:0-1171 GCF_054177685.1 Pseudomonas sp. P5_A2_2 | reverse complement strand
CGCTCCTACAAGGGCGGGTTGGCAAAAACAAACAGCCCGGTGTTGATGTGTCGGAGGATGATGGGGACCGACACACCAACGCCAGGCTGTAAAAGCGGCCCGGGCTTCCTTGTCCGGGTCGTGTAGCGGGGTGAATCAGAACTTGGCTTCGGCATCCAGTTGCAGGGTGTTGATGTCCGAATCTTTCTTGTTGATGTTGGCGTTGGTCTGGTCCGAGGTCGCCATGAAGTAGGTCGCGCCCAAGGCGAAGTTCTTGTCCAGATCGTAGCTCACTTTCAGCTTGCTGCCGCGCGAACCGGTGAAGCCGTTGGCGAAGTCGGAGTCGGTGAAGGCGCCAACCACAGCGTTACGCTGCACGTCGCGGTAGTTGTAGTCCACGTTGAAGCCGTAGAGCTTGGACTTCACGCCGGCCAGCCAGCCAGTGTCCTGGTCGTTGCTGGCATCGGTGTTGTTGACGTACTGACCGTACAGCGACAGCGGAACTGGCAGGTTGGTGAAGTCCAGCTGGCCAAAGCCTTCGTACAGTTTGAAGGTTTCGTTCGGGCTGTTGCCGTTGATGGCCAGGGCGCATGGCGTGGAGACGGTGCCGGAAGTAGGGCAGGCACTGCTGCTGTCGTTGTCGTAGGAGTAGATACTGCCGCCCAACGTCATTTTCATGCTGTCGGTGATGGCGAAGCGACCACCCAACTGGCCTGCGTACAGACGCAGGTCGTGCTTGAACTGCACGCCTTCGCCGTCGACGTTGTCCTTGAGCGTGTAGTGACCGGCGCTACCGAACAGCTCGGTGCTGCCGCTCAGCGGGTACTTGTAGGTGACGGCCAGACCTTCCGGGTTGATGTCGCTATCCCAGATGATGTCGCCCATGCTCACCCATTGTTGCGGCATCTTGCCGCCAACCAGGTGCAGGTTCTTGATCGCGTCCGGGTGGTAGTCGATGTAACCCTGGTCCAGCCAGATCTGCTTCTTGTCGAAGTAGTTGTTCAGGTCCTGGTTGGTCGAGCGAGGGTCGTCGTTGCTGCCGGTGGCGATACGGATACCGGTGTCGACCTGCGGGTTGATTTCGCTGTAGGCCCCCAGACGGGCACGAATGCGCTGACGGTCCTGGTCTTTGTTGTTTGGCACGCCATCGTTGTGCACGGTTTCTTCACGGAAGCGTACGTCACCCTTGAAT
>NZ_JBGCUL010001237.1:0-1171 GCF_054177685.1 Pseudomonas sp. P5_A2_2 | reverse complement strand
GGCCTGGCCAGGCCAGCGACCAGCGCCGGCAGATCGGTGACGCCCGTGGAGCCTTCTGTGGCCAGGGCTTCGACAAAGGCGGTATTGCGGTCAAAAACAACGGTGGTGTGCCCGTTGAGCATCAGGCGCCGCGCAATATTGCCGCCCATGCGGCCCAGTCCAATAATCCCGAGTTGCATGTACTGATGCTCCCTACTACAAATAAAAGTGTGTCAAAGGTTATAGCCCAACGCGACTCATGAGGTTAGTCCAGAGCGTTGGCGTGAAGTTTCCGGGCATTGTGCCCGATCCTGATGGATAACGTCGGGAATCAAACCGAAGACACAACGACCATGAAAAATAAAAAAGTTCCCTTCGGGGGCAAAAGAAATCAAAATTGGCGCCGATAGTAGGTCAGCCGCGGATTTCGAGGCGTACCTACAGTTGAGACACGCCATTTGCGAGGTGAGCAATGGGCACAGTACACACCGCACTGCCAGCACAAACCCTTTACGTCACTATCCGTCGCGATGAATTGCGCCAGTTGAAAGACGAACGCGATCAATTGAAACAGGAGCTGGCGCAGTTGCGACTGCTGCTGCAAGGCAATCAGGTGCAGCCCCTGGCTGTGACGCAACGCGCCCCACTCGCCTGACCCCTCCTTTCAAGCGGGAGCAGTCTGCACTGCTTCCGCGCCGGCTCGCGAACTACTCCGAGCAGGCTTCCCGCGCTAGCCATGAAGGCCGTTGGTGAAGCTGATTCCCATTTAACGGATTCGGCGGATAATGCCATTTCGACACTGCTTCATTGACTCATGGACGAAAGGCATCCGACATCTGTAGTGGGAGGCAAACCATGAAACGCACCGCATTGATCCTCGCCGGCCTGATGGCTTTGGGCTCAACCAGCGCTTTTGCCGAAGGCGGAGCCGAGCGCATGCGCTATTACTACGAAAGCCTGCGACTGGCCCAGCAACAAGCCTTGGGCCACCCCATCCAAAGCACTGAGCTGCGGGTTCCGGACGATCAAACCGCACAAATGACTGAAACCTACAGACCGAAATGATCCATGGACCTCTGACATGTAGTCGGAGAAGACTGTCGGGCGTCTTGATGGACGCCCTTTTTTTGCCTGTTGAGTCAGAGGCTCTTGGTCCAGAACAGCATCCGCCCATGGGCCGGGTCGAACATGC
>NZ_JBGCUL010001236.1:0-1175 GCF_054177685.1 Pseudomonas sp. P5_A2_2 | reverse complement strand
GACCAGACGCGTGTGCAAAAGCACTGTCCAGAAGCAGAAACAGCTTTTCGCATTTAAGTCTCGCAGGTGTCGCAGGAACCCCTTTGAGACGAAAATCGTTACCGAACCCCTCGACAAAAATCCCGTCGGAAACATTCTCGAAAAACGAACCAAATATCTCGACCAGCTCTGTCAGATTGCGCGCTGAGTTTTCGGGCGAAACCACGCTGGTATTGTTTCCATCCCGAAGATGCCCGACAAGGTTTTCTTGAATAACATGGATTGGATAGCTTTTAACCAGCCGAATCCACATGTCGAAATCGGGTAACTGTTTCAGCCCGGGATTGTAGAAACCCAGTTCAAGGTAGACTTCCTTACGCACCAACATACTGGGGTGGCAAATACAGTTTCCTTTGAAAAAGAAATGTCGAAGCCATTCACCCTGACTACGATTGGCCTTCCGGAATACATCATTCCAGATAGCTTCCGGGCCACTCGTCTCACGTCCTTGTTCATCCACCAAATCAGCCCAAGTGAAGCAGGCTCCCAACTCAGGCTGAGCCTCGAGAATGGCAACCTGCTTACCAAGCTTTGTCGGGTACCAAGTATCATCCGAATTAAGCAGAGCTATGTATTTCCCACGGCTCTGCTCAATCAGAAAGACAAGATTTCCAACTGGACCCAGGTTTTTTTCCTGTTTAAAGGAGCGTATCCGTGGATCATTAAATCCAGAGATGACATCCCAACTGTTGTCAGTTGACCTATCATCAGAGATCAACAACTCAAAGTCGGTGAAACCTTGCTCTAGAATACTATCTACAGCCTTGCAGATATATTTTGCGTGGTTGTAGGACGGTATCACGACACTAACTAGTGGCGCGTGCCCTACAACCGATTTGGTTTCGTCATCAGGAAGCATATTTTTTCTTCCAGAGCCGGTAAAGTTTTTTCAGTGATTCCGGGCAAGACTTCCGTAATACCGCCGAAAAGCCTGGATTGCTCTGACCAGTAGTCCCGTCAGCGGTATCCAGACTTTCAACGGCAACAACAGAGTCTATTGTTTCGTTAACAACGGAGTCATTCTCGTAAACACCAGGCATCGTTTTTTTGTCATCGCCAGACGGAAAGTTCATGACGAGAGGAAATTCATCAAGCTGCTTCATCACTTTGCGCAACAGATCGATACGAGGAGCCAT
>NZ_JBGCUL010001235.1:0-1176 GCF_054177685.1 Pseudomonas sp. P5_A2_2 | reverse complement strand
GATCTGCTTATAAAGGGGGATCGGCGTTTTCGTGACTCGTGCAATTGATTTATTAGAGGAAGCCATCACCCATTCTCCCTTTTGCGCCCAATACGTAATCGCTCCAGAAGGAGTACATCAGGATCACCGGCAGGATGAACTGCGCGCCGATCAGGGCGAACAGCCGACTGGTGGCCGGTGATGCCGCCGCCCACAGGCTGACGGATGGCGGGCCGAAATCATCCAGCGGAACGGCGTTGGCGGTAGTCAGGGTAAGGCGCATCGCACAGGGCGGGCTTGACCTGAGCAGCAAGGCGATGGAGTTGCATGGTGGTGTCGCACGTTTCATTTTTCACCCCTCGCATCATGCCGAGCCCGCCGTCTCCATGATGTCCGGGACGACAACTGTTGCGGGTACCAGGGGGGGCTGCAACTTATGAGCCATTTCAATAGGGCAAAGGAAAAATTCAAATGAATGAACAGGCTCTGAGTGTTTGAAGCGAGAGAAAAGGGGGAGGGGGGAATATTCCTCAAATCAGGTGGTGAACGCCCGGTTGGGTGGGTGAAATGCCCCATTTATGGAGATAGCCCCGGCCCTTTTCACCGACCGCTTTGGGTAGGGGTTTCTCGTACCCGACGGCGGTTCGACCGGATGCGATTGGCCTACCGCAACGAGCGATAGGCAATGGGGTCGATGTACGCCGACTGCAGGTCCCGCTCCGGGATCTCCCAGATGATTTGTTTTGGCGGCGTTTCTTTGGAGGCCGGGTTGTTGAGGTAGCTGTTTGCAGCACCAGAGAACGCTCCGCCGTCTTTGGCGAAGTTACCTACGGGGGCGCCCAGTGCCTGCTGCAGAAACCCTGCGAAGTTGGAGTTGCGTGAGAATGAAGTGCCGATGAGCACGGTATTGGGGAGGTCGGCATCGCCAAAGAGGTCTGCCTCGGTGTCAGGGCTGGCGGCTGACGCAACGGGAAGTTCGTGGGTGCGGGTCTTGGCGACCATTTCGGCTGCAGGTTGCCATTTGAGCGGCAGCCAGTCGATGCCCGCCAGATGGACCAGGTCGCCAGGTCGCACCGCGAGCGGGGCATGACTTTCGTTAAACGACCTGCGTGGCGTTGCGCTGATGCCCAGGGTCTTCAGGCGCTGTGCGACGGCCTCGGCCGCTGCCTTTGCGCCGGATTCGCTCCAGTGCGTATC
>NZ_JBGCUL010000051.1:0-22813 GCF_054177685.1 Pseudomonas sp. P5_A2_2 | reverse complement strand
GCTCAAATGTCCCCAGGGCTGCAGCCAGTTTCGCGTCTGGATGTAGATCAGCCAGGTATTGCAGGATCGCCGGGCCTTCGGTCAGCACTTCGCCGTTATCCAGTTGCAAGGCGGCCACGTAGCCCTTGGGGTTGATGGCCAGGAAAYCATCGCCAGCAGCGGTTTTCCTGGTGGCGTTATCGACACGGATCAATTCGAAGGGCAGTTCCAGTTCGCGCAATACGATATGTGGCGCGAGCGAGCAGGCTTGGGGGGCGTAATACAGCTTCATGGGGCGGGCTCTGGTTGTGGGTTTACGCCAGTGTCATAGTGCGCGGTACCCCCGGTAAAATTAATCTTTCAGAAATCTGCCATAAGGAACGCTACTGCCATGATGAACCTGATGCACTGGCGAATGGTRGTGGCCGTGGCGGATACCGGCAACATCACCCGGGCTGCCGAACGGGTCGGCATGACCCAGTCAGGGGCCAGCCAGGCCCTGGCCTTGATCGAGGAAACCCTGGGCGTTCAATTGTTCACCCGGGAAAACCGCCAGACATTGCCGACAGCCATCGGCCTGCCGGTCATCGAGCAGGCACGGACCATGCTCGGTGCGCTGCAGGCCATTCGCAGCACCGTCGAGGCCGCAAAAGGTGTTGAACGCGGGACGATTCGCCTGGCYAGTTTCCCCATGGTACTGGCGACGTTTCTGCCGCCGTTGCTACGTCAGTTCAACCGGCTTTACCCCGGCATCGAGGTGGTCGCCCTGGAAGTCAGCGATGACGAAGTGGAAACCCTGCTCGGCGCGGGGCTGGTGGATGTCGGCGTGGTGCTCAATCCGTCTCCCGGGCGCAAGGCCAGTCCTTTGGGACGCGATGCCTGGATGGCGGTGTTGCCCGGGGGCCATCCACTGGCGCGGCGAACTCATGAAGAGGGCGTCTCCCTCGACGAATTGTCGAAGCAACCTTTTGTACTGGCCACGGGCGGTTATTCGACCAATGCGCGAAGCCTGGCTGCCAATGCGGGGCTGCAACTGCAGGATGTGCGCGTCGAGGTCCGTGAATGGAGCAGTGCGTTCACCCTGGTGCGGGAAAACATCGGCGTGAGCCTGGTGCCGGAAATGACGCTGCCAGGTAATCGGCAGGGTTTGCGCGTGGTGCCGGTGCTGCCGCGGATCGACCGCGAGTTTGCCTTGGTGGTCGCGGCGAACAAACCACCGTCGGCGGCGGTGCAGGCGCTGCTGGACATGCTCGATGGACACAAACCCCTGGCAAGCAACTGAACCGATTTTGTCCTCAATGCTGACCGACTAGTGGCTTTGCTGTATGGCGATCCAGGCGGCAACCTGCGGCCATTCAGGGTAAGCCGTTGCAGCAATGCTTCAGGAAACCGGGGTGTTGCGCCAGGCGTTTGAAATACTCATCGATGGCGGGGTAGTCAGGACGGTCGATCGGCGTCATCAGCCAGCGATTGACCGACAAACCGATGACAACGTCGGCCAGAGTAAAACTTGGCCCGGCGACATACGCCTTGGTGGTCGCGAGTTGATGTTCGAGGATGCCCATTTTCTGGTTCCAGCCGCGGATGCCGACGTCGAGGCGATGGGCGTCCTGGAATTCCGGGTCCTTGCGCACCAGTGCCATGAACGCATAGGTCCAGGACGGATTGAGCTCGATGGCTTGCCAATCCATCCACTGCTCCACCCGGGCGCGTGCGGCCGGTTCGCCAGGCAGCAGCTCGTGGTGGTGTTGGTGTTTGCCGGCCAGATAGCGGCAGATGGTATTGGACTCCCACAACGCGCCGGCTTCATCGATGATCACCGGCACCTGAGCGTTGGGATTGAAGCGCAGGAACTCGGGGCTGTGGGTGGACGCGAAGCCACTGCCCCAGTCCTCGCGTTCGTAGGCAATGCCCAGTTCCTCGCAAGTCCACAGGACTTTTCGGACGTTGATGGACGAGGTTTTGCCGAGAATCTTCAGGGGGTGTTCCATTTGAGCAACTCCTTCGCGAATGGCGTGTATGTAATTGTAGGAGCGGTCTGTAGGAAAGGCGTTTCAACAGGTTTCCACTGCCTACGATTTATTGCGTCATTGCCTACAACTACGCCAGAATCCGCCGGCTTGTGCGCTTGGTATCCGGACTCTATCGTTGCGCGTCGCTGCAAATTCAGCGATCGGGTCTAGCAGCCTGGATACTTTAGACGCATGACGTCCACCATTCGTGAGCAGGTATTTTTATGTCTGCCAGTTCATGTTATGGCGGTTGTGCGTGGGAAGATCTTCGGGTCTACCGGGTTCTAGAGTCCTGGTCTGCTAGCCCGCGCACGGCTGCCACCCTATTTTCGTCTAGCAGCGAATCGTGGCAGCTCCATCACTCTAGGAGCATTGCCATGTTCAAACCCACGCCGAACCCCCCACGCAATCCCAGCCCAATGTTCTCCATCTCACCCGGCATCAATAACGAAACCCTGTTGGCGCACGCCTGCGAATCACTGGCCTCGGCGAGTGTGATGACCAATGACTTTGCTACGTTTCTGGAAGGAAGTCAGCGCAAAACGGCATTGGCGATTGCACAGATCATCATGCTGGCCGAACTGGCGGTGAACCGGGTGCTGGATAACCTCGATCCGCAGGAATAGTCGCGGAATCTGTGGCGAGGGGGCTTGTCGGAACGCCGCACCGCCCCGTTCGGCTGCGAAGCAGTCGTAATCCAGCTCACTTGGTTTAACTGTATGACCGCAGTGTCTGTTTTGGGGTCGCTTCGCAACCCAACGGGGGCAAGCCCCCTCGCCACAAAATCTCACTCCACAGTGGTTTGTGTCGTGCCTACGTGCTTTCGCGCACCTTCAACTCAAACCCCATGTCCTGCACCGGCTTGGCCACGGTATTGCCGGCCATCAGCGTCAGCATTTGTTCCGCCGCGCGGCGGCCGATGGCTTCGCGTGGGGTGTTGATGCTGCTCAGGCGCGGGACCATGTGGGCCGACATCGGCAAGTCGTTGAAGCCGAGGATCGCCACTTGCTCGGGGATCTTGATTCCGCAGYGCATGGCTTCGAGCAAAGCGCCCTGGGCCAGGTCGTCGTTGCCGAAGAAGATCGCGTCGACATCCGGATGACTGGCCAGCAGTTGCAGAAACAACTCGCCGCCGAGGCCGACGGAGGATGAGCGGGGTGTCAGCACTTCCAGGTCCGGGTCATACAGACCGGCCCTTTTCAGGGCTTTGCGGAAGCCTTCGCCGCGCAGCAAGGTGCGCTGGTCCAGTTGCGCGCCGATGTAGGCCAGACGCTTGCGACCACGGGACAGCAAGTGTTCGGCAGCCGTTTCGCCGGCGGCCAGTTGCGAAAAGCCAACGCAATTGAGCCCGGCCGCACTGTCCAGTTCCATCATGTACACACACGGAATGTTGCTGGCTTCGATCATCCGCCGCGAACTTTCGGTGCGGTCGAAACCCGTCAGCAACAAGCCGCGGGGTTGATAGGCCATGTAATTGCGCAGCAGGTTTTCTTCTTCATCGCGCGAATAATGGAAGTTGCCGATCAGCACTTCGAAGCCCCTGGGGCGCAAAACCTGATGAATGGCTTCCAGGGTGTCGATGAACAAAAGGTTCGACAGCGACGGCACCAACACCACCACCGACTGGCTCTGGGCCGAGGCCAGGGCACGGGCCGCAGGGTTGACGACATAGTTGAGTTCCAGCGCCGCTTTCTGCACCTTTTCCACAAGTTCAGTGGCCACGGTGCTGACGCCCCGCAAGGCGCGGGAGGCGGTGATCGGGCTGACGCCGGCCAGTCGGGCAACTTCGTTCAGGGTAGGGCGGCCAGTGGTGCGGGTATTTTTATCGTTTTTAGTTGGATTCATCGACGGCTTGCCAAACAAAATTCAAGGCACTAAGGTAGCGCTGTCTCGATGCAGCTGCAAATGCGTGAGCGAGGGTTCGCCTGATCCTTGCTTTTTGGTGTCGGGACCTAACCTGCTGCAACCCATAAAATGACAAGAAAGGCGTCGGCAACTTCTGCTTTTGGTCTGGTGTCATAACTGGCAAAGGTAGCGCTGTCTGCGCGCTGAGGTGTTACATGAATCATCCCATCACCGCCCTGGTCATCATGGGCGTTGCCGGTTGCGGCAAGACGTGCGTCAGCGAGGCCCTGTGCCATTTGAGCGGCGCCACGGCCATTGAAGGCGACTCTTTCCACCCTGCCGCCAATATCGAAAAGATGAGCGCGGGGATCCCCCTGAACGACGAAGACCGCGCCGGCTGGCTCGACAGCCTGTGCGATGAACTGCGCCGTGTCGACGCCAAGGGCCAGCGCCCGGTGCTGACCTGTTCGGCGCTCAAGCACATCTATCGCGAACGTTTGCGCAGTGCCTTGCCGGGCCTGGGCTTCGTGTTCCTTGAACTGACCCCCGAAGTGGCCGCCGACCGCGTCTCCCATCGGCCAGGCCACTTCATGCCGTCGACCCTGATCGACAGCCAGTTCGCCACCCTCGAATCGCCCGTCGGCGAGCCGCTGACCCTGGCGCTGGATGCTTCGAGCCATAGTGTCGAGCAACTGGCGGCGCAGGCTCATGCCTGGTGGCAGGCGAACGGCCTGAAACAGGCGGTATGACTGTGTTCCCAAAGACAGCGCTGTCCTCACGGCTTCTGATTAACCCGCTTTAATAACAACAACAACCAGGAGACACCCCTAATGTTTGGCATGTCCCACGAGACGTTCCTGCTGCTCGATGCAGTGGTCACGGTGATCGGGCTTATCGTTCTGATTACCAAGTTCAAATTGCACCCGTTCATTGCCCTGATCATTGCCGCCGCTTTCCTCGGGCTGACCTCCGGCATGCCGATCGGCACCATCATCAAGGCGTTCCAGGACGGCTTCGGTGGTGTGCTTGGTTTTGTCGGCATCATCCTGGCGCTGGGCACCATGCTCGGCAAAATGATGGCCGAATCGGGTGGTGCGGATCAGATTGCGCAGACGCTGATTCGCGCCTTCGGCAAGGACAAGGTGCAGTGGGCGATGATGTTCGCCGCGTTCCTGGTCGGTATTCCGCTGTTCTTCGAGATCGGCTTCGTGCTGCTGATCCCGCTGGTGTTCATCGTTGCCCGGCGCACCGGCGTGTCGATCATCAAGATCGGTATCCCGCTGCTGGCCGGTCTGTCCGCCGTGCATGGTCTAGTTCCGCCGCAMCCGGGTCCGTTGCTGGCCATCGGCGTGTTCGGTGCCGACATCGGTAAAACCATCCTTTACGGCCTGATCGTTGCGCTGCCGACGGCCATTATTGCCGGCCCGATCTTCGGTACGTTCATTGCCAAGCACATTCCTGGTCATCCGAATCAGGAACTGGTGGATCAACTGGTGCGCGATGAGAATGCAGGCGATCTGCCTAGCTTCGGCATTACCCTGATCACTGTGCTGTCGCCCGTGTTCCTGATGTTGCTCAAGACCTTTGCCGATGTGGTGCTGCCAGACGGCAACTTCTTCCGCACCTTCATGGACCTGATCGGTCACCCGATCTCGGCTCTCCTGCTGGCGTTGCTGCTGTCGCTGTACACCTTCGGCTACAAGCAGGGCATCGGTTCGCAACAGATGCTCAAATGGCTGGATGCGAGCCTTGCGCCGACCGCCGCGATCATCCTGATCATCGGTGCCGGTGGTGGCTTCAAGCAGATGCTGGTAACCAGCGGTGTAGGTGATGTGATCGGTCACATGGCGGTGGCTGCACAGATCTCACCGATCCTGCTGGCCTGGCTGGTGGCAGCGGTGATTCGTATCGCGACCGGTTCGGCGACCGTGGCGACCATTACCGGTGCCGGTATCGTAGTGCCGGTGGTGGGGATGATTCCGGGCGTGAACCGCGAACTGCTGGTGCTGGCCACCGGTGCAGGTTCCCTGATCCTGTCCCACGTCAACGACGCCGGTTTCTGGCTGGTCAAGCAGTACTTCAACATGACAGTGGCCGAAACCTTCAAGACCTGGACCGCGATGGAGACCATCCTGTCGGTGGTGGGCCTGGGCTTTATCCTGTTGTTGTCGTTGTTCGTTTAAGCGATTCGACAGGCACAAAAAAACCGCAGCGATGCGGTTTTTTTGTGGGTGAAGATTTGTGGCTACGCACTCTTTGTGGCGAGGGGGCTTGCCCCCGTTCGTCTGCGAAGCAGACGTAAATCCGGTCAATGCGTTCTATCTGAAGATCTGCGGTGACTGGTTTTGGGGCCGCTTCGCGGCCCAACGGGGGCAAGCCCCCTCGCCACAGGAATGTTGTTGCCACAGTTTTTTTGTCAGGCGTTGGTTTTCGGTGCCAACCCATCCGCCCGGAACATCCCGCGAATCCCGCGTACGGCCTGACGAATCCGGTCCTGGTTTTCGATCAGGGCAAAGCGCACGTGGTCATCGCCGTACTCGCCAAACCCGACGCCCGGYGAGACACACACCTTGGCCTCGGACAGCAGTTTCTTGGCAAACTCCAGCGAGCCCAGGTGCGCATAAGTCTCGGGAATCTTCGCCCAGACGTACATCGACGCTTTCGGGTTTTCCACCATCCAGCCCAGCTCATGCAGGCCTTTGACCAGCACGTTGCGCCGTTGCCGATACTGCTCGGCGATGTCGCGCACGCATTGCTGATCGCCTTCCAGCGCAGCAATCGCCGCCACTTGCAGCGGGGTGAAGGTGCCGTAGTCGTGGTAGCTCTTGATCCGCGCCAGGGCATTGACCAGTTCCGGGTTGCCGACCATGAAGCCAATGCGCCAGCCGGCCATGTTGTAGCTCTTGGATAGGGTGAAAAATTCCACCGCAATGTCCTTGGCGCCCGGCACCTGCATGATCGACGGGGCTTTCCAGCCGTCGTAGACGATGTCGGCGTACGCCAGGTCGTGCACCACCAGCACGTCGTACTGCTTGGCGAGGGCAATGACACGCTCGAAGAAATCCAGCTCCACGCACTGCGCGGTGGGGTTGGACGGGAAACCGAGGATCATCATCTTCGGCTTCGGAATCGAGCCGCGAATCGCCCGCTCCAGTTCAGCGAAGAAATCCACGCCCGGCACCAGCGGCACCGAGCGCACCTGGGCACCGGCAATCACCGCGCCGTAGATGTGAATCGGGTAGCTCGGGTTCGGCACCAGTACGGTGTCGCCCTGATCCAGGGTGGCCAGCATCAGGTGCGCCAGGCCTTCCTTGGAGCCGATGGTGACGATGGCTTCGCTTTCCGGGTCGATGTCGACCTCGTAGCGATCCTTGTACCAGTTGGAAATCGCCCGGCGCAGGCGTGGAATACCCTTGGAAGTGGAGTAGCCGTGGGTGTCTTCGCGCTGGGCCACCGTCACGAGTTTTTCGACGATGTGCGGCGGCGTGGCGCCGTCGGGGTTGCCCATGCTCAAGTCGATGATGTCTTCGCCACGACGACGGGCGGCCATCTTCAGCTCGGCGGTGATGTTGAAAACGTAAGGGGGGAGTCGATCTATGCGCGCAAAGCGGCGCGGCGAACCTTGTTCGGCCATTGTTGCCTCGGATAACGTAAGCGCCCGGAACCGTCCGAGCGACGCTGGCCACTGCGGTGGCCTGTGGCGGAATGTACGGGCAGCTGTGGCAGACTGTCCAGCCTCCATGTAAACAAATTTTTCCGAAGGATAGGGTTCGATGGAATTTACCAGCGGCTTCTTGTTGAGCCTCTCGCTGTGCCTGGATATCGGCGTGGCCAACATTGCGATGATCACCCTGGCCATGCAGCGCGGCTATTTCCAGGGCTTTGCCCTGGGCCTCGGGACCTGCGTCGGCGACTTGATCTACGCGGTGCTGGCGCTGGCCGGCATGACCGTGTTGCTGCAATACGAAACCGTGCGTTGGGTGTTGTGGATCGGCGGTTCGGCGCTGCTGGTGTACTTCGCAGCGAAGATGGTCTATTCGGCGATTCACCACGAGGCGCTGCTGGCCGAGACGGCGGAGGTCGGGAACAACTCCCACCGCAAGGAATTTTTCCGCGGGATCTTTCTCGCCATGTCGTCGCCCAGCGCGATTCTCTGGTTCGCTGCAGTCGGCGGCACGCTGATCGCCCGTTCCGGTGGCGGTGGTCCGCTCAGTTCGGCACTGTTTCTCGGCGGTTTCCTCTGTGCCGGGCTGCTCTGGTCGGCAGGCTTGTGCTTCGCCGCGAGCCATGGCGGCAAGTTGCTGGGCGATAAGCTGCTGCGTTATTCCTACATGGCATCAGCGGCGATCTTCTGCTATTTCGCGGTCTACGTGATTCTATCGGGTTACAACGAGTTCGTTGGCGCCGCTGCTGTCGAGCAATTGCACGCGCTGTAATTGGGCGAATCGGGTTTGGCTTCTATACTTCCAGCCGAACCCATTTTATGTGTCAGGAGTCGAGTCATGGATGAGTTAGCACGCGTCGAACTGACGCAACCGCGCTTCGAACACGGGCACTTCCTGCTGATTGCAGGGCTTGGTGGAACATTTACCCAACAAACCGTTCATGGCATTCCCGAGCTCTGGGAGAAATTCAATCCGCATCTGGGCCAGATTCCGGGCCAAAAAGGCGAAGTCACTTACGGCGTCTGCTGCAATTTCGACGGCAAGGGCGGCTTCGATTACATCGCAGGGGTCGAGATCAGCAAACTCGACGATTTGCCGGAAACCTATCGCTGGGTTGAAGTGCAACCCCAGTATTACGCCGTGTTCGAGCACAAGGGGTCGCTGGATACCTTGCCGCAGACCTTTCGCTACATCTTCGACACCTGGCTGCCACAGTCCGGACACCAGGCGCTGGACGCCCCGGAATTCGAACGCTACAGCGAAGACTTCAACCCGAACCTRCACACCGGAAAGCTGGAAATCTGGATGCCGATCAAGGCGTGACACGTACATCGAGAGGCGGACCGGACGATTCGCCTCTCGATGTCCCACAGCGGCTGATTTATCATCCCCAGCCTTTCCCACGCTGATTCCGAGCTGCCATGAACACCGTCATCCGCCACGTCACGCCTGCTGACCTGGATCGCTGCTTTGCCATCGAAACCCTTGCCTATGAAGGCGACGAAGCCGCGACCCGCGAGAAGATCGCCACCCGCATCGCCACCTGGCCCGAGGGTTTTATCGTCGCGCAAGTGGACGGGGCAGTCGCCGGTTTCATCAATTCCGGTGCGGCGTTCCAGGTGGAAATGTCGGACGAAGCGTTCAAGGAACTGATCGGCCACGACCCGGCCGGGCCGCACGTGGTGATCATGTCGGTGGTGGTGCACCCGGATTATCAGGGGCTAGGCCTGGCCAAACGGCTGATGGCTGAGTTCATCGAGCGCATGCGCGCGATGGGCAAGGTCAGCATCAACCTGATGTGCAAGGAGCGGCATATTCCGTTGTACGCTGGATTTGGTTTTGCCTACGTCAAACCCTCGGCATCCGACCATGGCGGCATGGCGTGGCATGAGATGGTGCTCGAACTCTGATCCGACGAAGATCCCCTGTAGGAGCGAGCCTGCTCGCGATGGAGTGTCAGTCGACACCAGTGTCAGTCGACACCACTTATGCTGACACACCTTCGCGAGCAGGCTCGCTCCTACAGGGGGCGGTGTTGTGTCAGGAATGTCTGCAAAAAACTAACGCGCAGTCAAAACACCAACCCCATCCGCCGCTCATAACCGATCCGGCCTTTGTACGCCTCGCCGCTGTCGACAAAGCCAAACTTGGCGTACAGGGCGATGGCGGCCTCGTTGTCGGCATCCACCGACAACTCCAGCCCCCGGATTTCCGGCCAGGCCAGGCGCGCGGCCTCGGGCAGCGCTTGCAGGCAGGCCTTGCCGTAGCCTTTGCCCTGGGCGCGTCGATCGACTTGCAGGGCATGCAGGGTGGCGCTGTGCTCATCGGCCCAGGCCGGCAACACCGGTGGGCGCTTGAGCAGCAGGAAGGCCACGGGAATATCTTCGGCCAGCAGGGCAAATCCTTTGACTCCCGGGCCGGGCTTGGACAACAAGGTGTGCAAGGCACCGTGGATATCACCGGAAAACCTGATTTGCTGCGGATGCACTTCGATGGCCTCGACCTGTTGGCGCTGCTGCGTATTCAGGCTTTCATAAGGCACGAGTCGGGCTGTCACGGGTGTGTCCTTTTCCAGCATGAATAGAGCCTCGGATTCTAGCGATTCCGGCCGTTTGAATTATTTTTATTTCACTTGTCGATTCGCCGGATCGCCGGACGACTAAGGGTGTCTTCACTATAAAAACCACGGAGAACCACCATGAACTCGCAAACCCAGAKTCATAACCTCATCGAGAACTATCGTCAGGCGGTCATGGCCAAGGACATTGAAAAAGTCATGGCCCTTTATGCCGATGACATCGTCTCCTTCGACGCGGTCAAGGCCCTGCAATTCAAAGGCAAGCCGGCGTATCGCGCGCATTGGCAGGCCTGCATGGAAATGTGCCCCGGCCCGCACATCTTCGAATTCCACGAAATCACCATCGAGCCGTCCCAGGAAATTGCGTTCGCTCACTGGCTCGCCCACTGCGGCGGCACCAATGAAAAAGGTGAAACCCAGTCCTGCTGGATGCGCGTCACCGCCTGCTATCGGCAAGAAGCCGGGCTGTGGCAGATCGTCCACGAGCATTGGTCGGCACCGTTCGACATGACCAGCGGCGCGACGCTGTTCGATCTCAAACCCTGATCGTCGGGAAGCCGAGCCAGAATGCCAATCAGCGACCATAGTTGATCGTTCGATAAGGAGAGCGTGATGAAGTATCTATGCCTGGTCTACAGCGATGAGCAGTTGCTGCATTCGCTACCGGAAAGCCCGAAGGACGAAGAGTGCATGGCCTATGCCGAGTCGATCCAGGGCAGTGGCCGGATGGTCGCCGCCGAGGCATTGGAGTCGGTGCAGACCGCCACCACGGTGCGCATGCGCAATGGCAAGATGTCGATCACCGACGGCCCGTTCGCCGAAACCAAGGAGCAGTTGGCCGGCTTCTACCTGATCGACGCCCGCGACCTCAACGAGGCCATTCAGGTCGCGGGCAACATTCCGGCGGCCCGGGTCGGCAGTGTCGAAGTGCGCCCCGTTCGGCAGTTGAATCCTTAAGATGCCGGGGCTGCCGGTTCAGGCGCAGGTCGAGCGGGTCTATCGTGAAGAGTCGCGGCGCATTCTCGCGACCCTGATTCGCTTGCTGGGGGATTTCGACCTCGCCGAAGAAGCCTTGCACGAGGCGTTTTTCATCGCGGTCGAACGCTGGCAGCGTGACGGCGTGCCGGACAATCCACGGGCCTGGCTGGTGTCCACCGGGCGCTTCAAGGCCATCGATGCCTTGCGTCGGCGCGCACGCTTTACCGCCTCGCAGCCCTTGCTGATCGCGCAACTGGAGGCGCTGGAGCAGGCCGACTGGAGTGATGAAGACGTGGAAGACGATCGCCTGCGGCTGATCTTCACTTGCTGCCACCCGGCCTTGGCGGCGGACGCGCAAGTGCCGCTGACGCTGCGGGAAGTCTGCGACCTG
Source organism: Pseudomonas sp. P5_A2_2 (assembly GCF_054177685.1). NCBI lineage: Bacteria > Pseudomonadati > Pseudomonadota > Gammaproteobacteria > Pseudomonadales > Pseudomonadaceae > Pseudomonas > Pseudomonas sp. P5_A2_2. The sequence goes on along the minus strand of NZ_JBGCUL010000051.1, from coordinate 11,365 downwards.
ACCACGGAAGAAATCGCCCGGGCCTTTCTCTCGGCCCCGGCCACCATCGCCCAGCGCATCGTGCGCGCCAAGGCGAAGATCCGTGATGCGAAAATCCCTTATCAAGTGCCGACGCTGGCTGAGTTGCCTGAGCGTCTGGACAGCGTATTGCGGGTGATTTATCTGGTGTTCAACGAGGGTTATTCGGCGTCCATCGGAGCCGAACTGATCCGCGAGGATTTGACCAGAGAAGCGATCCGTCTCGGTCGGTTGCTGGTGGAACTGCTGCCGGCGCCGGAGGTCATGGGCTTGCTGGCGTTGATGCTGTTGCACGAGTCGCGACGCCCGGCCAGGACCTCGGCGAGCGGCGAGCTGATTGTGCTGGACGAGCAGGACCGTTCGCTGTGGGACGCCGGGTTGATCACTGAAGGCTGCACGCTGATCGAACAGGCACTGACCATGGGACGCTTCGGACCCTATTGCCTGCAAGCGGCCATCGCGGCGGTGCACGCCGAAGCGCCGACGGCGGGGGAAACCGATTGGCCGCAGATTGTCGGTCTGTATGACGTGCTGCTGCGGGCGGTGCCGTCGCCGGTGATCGAGCTGAATCGGGCGGCGGCTATTTCGAAACGTGATGGACCGCTGGCGGGGTTGACGCTGGTGGACGCCATTCTGGAGCGGGGAGAGTTGCTCGATTACCACCTGGCGTATTCGGCGCGGGCGCAATTCTGTCGGCAACTGGGTCGCAAGCAAGAGGCGCGGGCGGCGTGGGAACGGGCGCTGGCGTTGACCCGGCAAGAGCCGGAGCGGCGGTTTATTGAAGAGCGGCTCAGGGCGTTGGATTGATGCGGCCGTTCTGGCCTCATCGCGAGCAGGCTCGCTCCTACAGTGATAGGTGGTGCACACAAATTTTGTGACCGACACAATAACTTGTAGGAGCGAGCCTGCTCGCGATAAGGGCCGAAGGACCTTCACTCCAGCATCTTGCCCAGCAACCAGCTCCCCGCCGGCCCCGGCGGATTCAGCCGCGACCACAACGCATCCACCGACACCGTTTTCGGCCAGCCGCGCACCACCAGTTCCTGCAAGGTGCCTGGCCCGAACCGCTCGACCAGCCAGCGGGGCAACGGTGCCCAGCCGAATCCGCCCTGGGCCATTTCCAGCAGCATCAGATAACTCGGCGCCGACCAGACGCGGCCCTTCGCCCGACTTTCATAGGGATTGATGATGGTGGCCAGACGCAGCTCGCGGTGTTGCTGCAGTACGTCCCGGTCGACGTGGTCCAGCGTCGCCAACGGGTGTGTCGGGGACACGAACAAGGCGATTTCCGTGCGCTCGTCCACCGTCGAGCTGACCAGGTCCGGCGGGTAGCTGTCCTGCATTTCGGCGAAGGCAATGTGCGCCCGTCCGCTTTGCACCAGGGACATCAGGTCATCGCACTCGGCGATCAGGCATTCGAGCTCCAGGTCCGGGTAACGCTGCTCGAAGGCACTGAGGGCGGCTTCGAAGCGGTCCGACTGATAGGTATCGGACAGTGCCACCGTCAGCTTTGCTTCCACTCCTTGGGACAGTTGGCTGGCGGTCATTTCCAGGCGACTGGTGGCGGCCAGGATGTCTTCGGCCCGTTGCAGCATGACGTGCCCGGCCGGGGTCAGCCCGGGTTTGCGGCTGCTGCGGTCGAACAGCGTCAGGTTCAGGTCGATTTCCAGACTGGCCACTGCGGCGCTGATGGTCGACTGACTGCGGCCCAGCTTGCGTGCCGCGGCAGAAAATGAGCCCTGGGTCGCCGCTTCGACAAACGCCAGCAACACTTCGTGAGAAGCCATGAACTATCGCCCTGATCGATGGTTATTGGTTATGAAGTATCGGTGTGATGACAGATCATGGCAACCACAGTCACTCAAGGGAGTTCGGCCATGAGCGCCAACAAGTCCATTACTGAACGTATTTTTCAAGCCATCGGTTTCGAACTGCTGGCCATCCTGATCTGTACCCCGTTGCTGGCCTGGATCATGAACAAACCGATACTGGACATGGGTGCTGTGACCATCGCCATGGCTGCACTGGCCCTGGCCTGGAACGTGGTGTTCAACGGTATGTTCGATCGGGTGCTCAAGCGCCTGGCCATCGTGCACAACGCCTGGGTCCGCGTGGTGCATGCGCTGTTGTTCGAAGGCGGTCTGGTCGCCCTCGGCGTGCCGTTGATCGCCTGGTGGCTGAATGTCAGCCTGTGGCAGGCGTTCCTGCTGGATTTCGGTGTGCTGCTGTTTTTCCTGCCGTACACCTATATCTATCACTGGGTGTATGACGTGGTTCGGGAGCGGATGGTGATGACTCGCGGGGCTTGCTGAGTCGTGTTTGAACCGGTTTTTGTAGGAGCGAGCCTGCTCGCGATGCCGGCGTGTCAGACAACATCAATGCTGAATGTCAGACCGCTATCGCGAGCAGGCTCGCTCCCACAGGTTTTTGTACCAGTTTCCAGGTCTTTGGATCAGACGTGGAAGTAACCCACGCACGAATCGAACGGCAGGCGCTTGAGTTCGATCTTGTTCAGGTCGAGCACTTCACGCAGGGCTTTGGTTTCGCCCGGGAAGTTGCGGTAGGCGACTTCGTCGAGTACCACGATCGCGCCTTTGGGCATGTACGGCAGGAAGGTCTCCAGCGCGACTTTGGTCGATTCGTACAGGTCGGTGTCGAGGATCAGCATGGCCACGACCAGGTCCGGACGGGTCTTGACCCACTCCGGCACGGTCTGGACGATGTCGCCCTTGACCAGCTCGCAACGCGGAATGCGGTTGACCGGGCGCAACAGGTCGTTGGCGTCGATCATGTCCTGGATCAGCGACTGGTCGGTGTCGGCGAACATGGTCTCGTTGACGTCGGCCGGGTCTTCTTTCTTGTCGATGCTCTGGAAGCCTTCGAAGGTGTCGAAGCCCACGATCGAGCGGTTGATCGCATACGGCTCGAGAATCATCGACAAGTGCATGTAGAGCATCAACGAGTTGCCCTTGTACACGCCGCACTCGATGATCGCGCCCGGTACTTCGGCGACTTTCTTGAACAGTTCCATGCGCGACAATGCAGCTGTCACGCCGATACGGTTGGCGAAGACGAACGGGGCGTCGGCCACGTACTCGGCATCGACCCGTTTCAGGACGCTGGAACGGGTTTCGTTGTACTGGGCCTCGGCGGGCGTGATGCGACGCTTGGTCATTGCGGGATTCCTCGGAAATTCGAAAAGTCGTGGGCGTGGAAATAATCTTTGAAACCGGCACCGACGTCAGGGCAGGCACTGTCGACGTTGATTGCGCCACGGTGGTGCTTGAGATCATCGAGGTGCATCAGGCGGAAGTCCACGCTGAAGCGGGTTTGTTGCGTGTAATTGGGCACGGTGCCGTGCAGGTGCGAACCCGAGAACACCAGCATCTCGGCGGTGTTGCCGGCGATGCGCAGTTCAGAGGTGGTGTTGATCGCTTCGGTAGGAACCGGGTGTTGGCGCGCCTCTTCCTTGACGTTGTCCCTGGCGCGCTGGCGTTGCACGTCGATCCAGTCAGTCAGGCTCCACTGCGCCGAGGTGTTTTTCACCGGGACGTCGAAGTAGGCCGGGTTGATCATCATGGTCTGCTCAGGCTGGATCGTGTAGACCGGCATCCAGGTATTGATCTGGCAGTCGACACCGCCGTACCAGGTATCGCGATGGGGCTTGTAGGCGTAGCTGACGCCAGCATGCAGGTAGTCGTAGTTGGGCACCACACGGATGCGCGGTAYGTCGAAAATGAATTCCTCGGGAGCGGCACCGATTTCGTCGGTGAAGCTGCGGATCAGCTCCTTGGCCCGCAGGCTGTTGGTGAACTGACCCTTGAGGCGAGTCACCAGCACCACGAACTCTTCCACCGGCATCAGCGTGTGCAGCGCCTGGTGGTTGGTTTCGCCGTCGAAGGCGGCGGTAATGCTTTGCTGCGCGAAAGCACAAAGTTCTTTGGCTGCGCGTAACTGCGTGTTCAGGAAAATATCGCCCGCATAAATGGCTTCTTTGAAGTCAGCTTTCTGCTGCAGCTGATTGATGTACAGATTCACGGTTCCTCTCCTGAATACATCGAGTCTCTTATGAGTCGGCACCACGCGGACAAACTGAAGGGCTGTCGGACCTGTGGTGCGTCAATAAAGCGCAAGCCTTTGAGCATGCGAGCAAATGCCGTGCCGCTGGACGAAAAAAATCCCGACGGGAAAACCCGCCGGGATGTTTGGCTGCGACCCTGGACTTTTTACCTGTGGGAGCAAACCCGCCCCCACATTCAGAACAATTGGGTGAACAACCAGTACAGGCTGCCCGACAGCAGGATCGCCGCCGGCAACGTCAGCACCCAGGCCATCAGCAGGTTGCGGATGGTCTTCATATGCAAGCCGCCACCGTTGGCAACCATGGTCCCGGCCACGCCCGAGGACAGCACGTGAGTGGTCGACACCGGCAGGCCGAACATGTCGGCGGCGCCGATGGTCAGCATCGCCACGGTTTCTGCCGAGGCGCCCTGGGCGTAGGTCAGGTGGGTCTTGCCGATTTTCTCACCGACCGTCACCACGATGCGCTTCCAGCCGACCATGGTGCCCAGGCCCAGGGCGATGGCCACGGCGATCTTCACCCACAACGGAATGAACCGCGTGGAGTTGTCGATCTGTTGCTTGAACAGTTGCAGCTTGCCATTGGTGTCGGCGTCGAAATTGCCGACCTTGTTCTTGTCCATCAAGCGAATGGTTTCGCTGCTCAGGTACATGTCATTACGCACGTTGCCCACGGCCTCGGCCGGGACTTTCGACAGCGAGCCATAACCCTTGACCTGGGCACCGATGCTGCCGGTCAGCGCAGCCAGCGCCGGCACCAGTTGCGGGGTCGCTTCCTTGCTGCGCACATATTCGGACAGCACCGGGCGCGGGTCGGCTGGCGCTGGCAGCGGAGCAGCTTTGACCAACGCTTGCTGGGTGACTTCGGCGACCGCCGCGAACTGCAACGCTTGATCGGCCGGCATGGTGCGGTTCAAGGCGTAAGCCATTGGCAGCGTGCCCACCAGAATCAGCATGATCAGGCCCATGCCTTTCTGGCCATCGTTCGAACCGTGGGCAAACGACACACCGGTGCAGGTCACGATCAACAGGCCGCGAATCCACCATGGCGGCGGGGTCTCGCCCTTTGGCTCCTTGTACAGCGCACGATTCTTGACGAACGCGCGCAGCGCCAGCAACAGCAGCGCGGCGCAGCCGAAGCCGACCAGTGGCGAGAGCAGTAGCGCGTAACCGATCTTGGTGGCTTGCGCCCAGTCCACGCCACTGGTGCCGTCGCGGCCGTGCATCAGGGCGTTGGCCACGCCGACCCCGATGATCGAACCGATCAGGGTGTGCGATGACGACGCCGGCAGGCCCAGCCACCAGGTGCCGAGGTTCCACAGGATGGCAGCGATCAGCAGGGCGAAGATCATTGCGAAACCGGCGGACGAGCCGACTTGCAGGATCAGCTCCACCGGCAGCAGGGCGATGATGCCGAACGCCACCGCGCCGCTGGACAGCAGCACCCCGAGGAAGTTGAAAAATCCGGACCAGACCACCGCCACGTTCGGCGGCAGCGAGTGGGTGTAGATCACCGTGGCCACCGCGTTGGCGGTGTCGTGGAATCCGTTGACGAACTCAAAGCCCAGGGCGATCAACAACGCCACGCCGAGCAGCAGGAACGGCGTCCAGGTGGTCACCACCGTGCCGAGTTCGTTCATGTCGTGCATCAGGCTGTAGGCGGTAAACAACAAGCCGATGGCCAGCACGGCAAAAAACACCACGATGGTGATCAGGCCGGGCTTTTTGTCGAATTGCGGTTTGGCACTACTGGCGGGCGCCGGGGCGGCGGTGAAGGAGGGCGTAGCCATCACGGACATTCCTGAGGAGGGAGGTGTATCAGTGATAATCGTTGCCAATTGTTACAGGGAGACTGCTTTGGGTCAGTGTTTGGGTTTTTCGCAGGCTGCTGATCTGAAGTCGAGCGCTTAAAACTGTGGGAGCGAGCTTGCTCGCGATAGCGGTGTGTCAGCCGACAACAATGTTGGATTTGCCGACGTCATCGTCGGAACGCCGCCCGGAGCAAGCTCGCTCCCACAGGGGGCCGGGTGCGTTCAATAATCCTGCTGCTTGCGAAACGCCCAGCGCCCGGCGATCACGGTAAAGGTCKCGACCAGCGCCACGAGGATCCAGAAACCCTGCGGATCGCCGGCCAGCGGAATGCCGCCGACGTTCATGCCGAAGAAGCCGGCGATGATGTTGATCGGCAGCGCCAGCACCGTCACCACCGTCAGGGTGAACAGCGTGCGGTTGGTCTGTTCGTTGATGTTGGCGGCGATCTCTTCCTGCAACAACTTGATCCGCTCACCCAGCGCCGTGAGGTCGTTGATGATCAGCGCGAACTCCTCGGTGGATTTGCGCAGCTCCTTCACGTCTTCCTTTTGCAGCCATTGCGGTGGCCGGTTGAGCAGGCGCAGCAAGGAGCCTGGCTCCAGCGCCAGCAGCCGTTGCAAACGCACCAGCACCCGGCGATTGGCGCCCAGCTCGGCGCGGTTGGTCGACAGCCGCGAAGAGAGCAATTCATCTTCGATCTGATCCACGCTCTGGCTGGTCTTGCGCACGATCTGGGTCAGCACTTCACCCTGGTCGCGCAGCAAATGCACCAGCAACTCCAGCGGGGAGCGAAAGCATTCCCGGGCCTTCACCGACGAGCGCAGTTTGTCCACCGAGTGCAGCGGTTGCAGGCGGGCGCTGATGATCAGCCGGCTGCGGGCGCACACCCAAAGCGTCGAGACGTCCGACGAGACCATGTTGCTGAGGTTGAACACCACGTCGTTGACCACCGCCAGCAACGCCGAATCGACATGTTCGATGCGCGTCGAGCGTGAGCCTTCGTGCAGCGCTTCGAAAAATTCCTCGGGCAATTCCAGATGACTCTTCATCCAGCGCTCGCACGCGGCATGGGCGAGGTTCAGGTGCAGCCACAGAAATTGCTCGTCGCTCTCCGGTTGTTGCAGGTACTGCAAGGCCTCGGCCGAATTGATTTCCCGGCCAGCCTCTCCGGGGTGAAAGCTGAAACCGTAGAGCAGGCCGAACAGATCCGTGTCGCGATGACTGTGATCGATGCTGTGGTTCATGAGGGCTCGCAAGGAGAGACGCCTGTCGCAGGTTTCGCAGGTTCACTTGAGCGGCATCATCGCAAGGCGGGATGACGTTTTTGTGACGGGGAAATAACGCAAACGATTGCGCTACCGGCGGTCGGGATTTTCTCAAGAACCGCTCTGGCTAGCCGATCACGCTTGGGTTGAGTTGCGCGCCGCCGGCCATCGGCCGGGACCGCAGACAGGGATGTCCGGACACTTTTCACGCCTTTACGGGCGTGCCTCATTCCTGTCATGAGTACCCTCCGATGTTTTTGCAAAAGTCCCTGAGAGCACAAATTCTCGCGCTGCTGAGCGGCAGCCTGCTGGCGATGCTGTTGATCGCCCTGGCGTGCTTTCACTTCCTGTCCAGCGGCGTGCAGAGCTACGCCAATCTGATCGAGGGCCCGCTGCATACCTCGCAACTGATCGATGAAGCCAACCTGCAATTCAAGGTGCAGGTGCAGGAGTGGAAAAACGTCCTGTTACGTGGCAAGCAACCGGCGGACCTGAGCAAGTACTGGGGGCAATTCGAAGACCGTCAGCGCGATGTGCAAAACAGCCTTGGCGAACTGGCCGGGCAGAAGGGCATCGAGCCGCAGCTCAAGAGCCGCATCGAGCGCTTGCGTGACGAGCATCGCCAATTGGGCGCGGCCTATCAGAAGGGCCGGGACGCGTTCGTGGCCGCCGGTGGTGACCCGACGGCGGGCGACACCGCGGTCAAGGGCATGGACCGCGCGGCCAGCGATCAGATGAGCGAACTGGTCAGCGAATTGCGCAAGCAGGGCGCCGAACAATCGACTCTAATCAGCGCCGCTGCCGATCGCACGGTGTTGCTGGGAATTATCGTGATGCTGGTTTCGGGGCTGCTGATCGGCCTGCTGAGCCTGTGGCTGGTCAACCGCAACCTGGTCGAGCCGATCCGCAAATTGATCGAATACGTGGCACAGCTCAGCCAGGGGCGTATTGCCGAGCGCGTCGCCAGCACCCGTCAGGACGAGTTGGGCAAACTGGCGATGGCCGCCAACACCCTGCGCGATTTCCTCGCCGAAACCTTCAGCCGTTTGCAGCGCAGCGCGTCTGACCTGGACAGCGCCAGCGGTGAGTTGAACTCGATCGCCACCGTGATGGCCGGCGGTACCAACGAGCAGTTCAATCGCACCGATCAGGTGGCCACGGCGATGAACGAAATGTCCGCTACCGCACAGGAAGTGGCCCGTCATGCCGCTGAAGCGGCGCGGGCCGCCGACGATGCCGACCAGTCCGCCCAACAGGGCGAAAAAGTCATGCAGGGCACCATCCACACCATCACCCAAATGCGCGGTGAAATCGCCAACACCGCCACGGTCATTCGCCAACTGGAAACCGACAGCGGGCGCATCGGCAAGGTCCTGGAAGTGATCCGCGGCATCGCCGAACAGACCAACCTGCTGGCGCTCAACGCCGCCATCGAAGCGGCCCGCGCCGGTGAGGCCGGACGCGGATTCGCGGTGGTGGCCGATGAAGTGCGCAGCCTGGCCCAGCGCACGGCGGCGTCGATCATCGAGATCAACCAGATCATCCAGACCGTGCAGACCGGTGCAATCGAAGCGGCCCAGGCGATTGAAAGCGGTCAGTCGCGCAGCGAACAAAGCGTGCAGCAAGTGACCGAGGCCGGCGCCATGCTCGAACGCATCACCCTGGCCGTGGAGGCCATCCGTGACATGAACCGCCAGATCGCCACTGCCGCCGAAGAACAGACCTCGGTGGCCGAAGACATCTCGCGCAACCTCACCGAGATCACCAGCATCGCCAGCACCAACCTGGACAACGTGCAGCGCACTGAAGCGGYCAGCAGCAACCTGCACGGTTTGTCGGGGCAGTTGAACGAGGTGACGGCGCGCCTGAGCGCTTGAACCCAGAATGCACAAAAGCCGCACGACTTCTCGATCGTGCGGCTTTTGTGCGTTTCGCGATTACGTGTCCTGTTTGTTCTTCAGGACCTTGCCGTTGGAAGCATCGATGTCCACATCCCACTCGACGTTCTTGGCGTCACGCAGTTCGACTTCGTACTCGTAACCGTTGAAGTAGTTGTCCAGTTCGGTTTTGTTGATCGTTGCACCCGGGTGCAGATCCAGCGCGATCTTGTTCAGATCTTCCAGCGCCTTGATCTTGCCGTCCTTGACCAGTTGCGGGATCTCATCGACCCGCACATCGGCCTGGGCCAGGCCCGCGGCAAAGGTCAGGGTTGCAGCGGTCAACAAAGCAGTCAGGGTCTTCATGGGCTTCTTTCCTTGGGTGATCCGTTCAAGTGAGATCAGGCTAGCCTGTGTAACTTAATCCACCCTTAAAACCCTCTGCATGTCCTGCATCAATCCCTCTGTGGGAGTGAGCCTGCTCGCGATGCAGGCACCTCGGTGTCGTGCCAGGCAGGGCTCAATAGCCGTTGTTCTTCAATACTTGATCGACACTCGCCGCCGGGCGTTTATAGAACTTCAACAACTCGCTGGCGCGGTTGGTGAAGATGCCGTCGACTCCGGCGTCCATGACTTTCTGGTAGTCCACCGCTTCGTCGATGGTGTAGACGTGCACCAGCAGGCCCTGATCGTGGGTGTACTGGTTCATCCACGGTTGCACCAGATCCGAATAACTCTGGTCGCCACCCTGGGTCAGTGCGGCGGACGGGCCGGTGCCTATGGCGCCCTGGGCCTTCGCGTAGTCGACCCAACGCTGGAATTCGGCTTTGTCCTTCGGTTCCTGTGCGGCGTAGTACGCGGCCTTGTCCCTGGCGCCGGACTCGGCAAATTTCACCTTGGACTTGGGCTCGATACTGCCTTCACCGACCCACAACAGCAGGATCTTCGGCACCTTCGGCATTTCCTTTTGCAGCAGTTCGAGGCTGCTCTTCTCGAAGGTCTGCAGGACCACCTTGCCTTTGCCCTGGCCGACCGCCAACTCGCTTTTTGCCAGTTTCGAACCGGTCGGGCTCAGCCAGCCGCGGTCCTGAAGTTTTTCCTTGAGGTCGTGTTCGATGCCGGGAAACTGCTTCGGCTCCTTGGTCTCGATGTACAGGCCGGGCTTGTGCAGGGAGTTGCCCTCGGCGATGTCGATGATTTCATCAAGGGTCAGAATCTTCAGGCCCGCGAAGGCGGGACGTGCGCGATCCGGGTACGCGGCATTGAACCAGCTGCCCGCATCCAGGGTTTTCAGCTCGACCATGGTGAACGCATTGGCCGGGCTGTCCTTGCGCTCGGGGAATTTGCTGGCAACGTCGGTGGTGCGTTGCAGATTATTGTCGTGCAGGGCAAACAGTACGCCATCCTTACTGCGCTGCAGGTCCATTTCCAGGTAGTCGGCGCCCAGGTCGCGGGCCGTCTTGTAGGCGGCGGCGGTGGATTCCGGCGCATCGAAAGACGCGCCACGGTGAGCGATCACCGCTGGATGCGGAATGCCCAGGCGGGTCGCCAGTGCCGCGGGACCGGGTTCGCTGGCGGCCTGTGCGTGGCCGACGCACAGGCCGAGCAACAGGCTCAGTAACAGGGCGCTTTTAGTAAAGGTTACGGGCATGGTCGAGATCCTTTCGCAATGAGGGGGCGTCCCTTTTAACAACTGATCATTGCAGGCGCTATCGCGAGACCGACACGAACCTGTCCAAAGCTGATGTTCGTCAGCGTTTTTGTGCGCCCGGTTGCAGTACGCTGGGGTCCTGCAATTCCCCGGCAGAGGGAAACGCAGGCCCTGCGTGCAAACCAACGATCACCATTGCGGGGTTTACCATGCGCATCACTTCCCAGCTCATCTGCCAGGCTGCCGACCAACTCAAAGGCTTCGTCGGCCTCAACCGCAAGACCGGCCACTACATCGTGCGTTTCAGCGAAGACTCGTTCGGCATGGACGTGGCAGACGACGGCATCATCCCGACCAGCGAATTTGTCTGGGTCACTGGTCCCGGGCAGACCATGACGCTAAAGCGCGAATTGATTCAGTTGCTGCTGGACCAGAATATCGATGACCGGATCAACATCACCGAGCCGTTGCGGGTGTACATGAACCGGCGGGAAGTGCCGGAGATTTCGGCGGTTCGCAGTCTGGTTCGGGGTTGAGTTTTTTTGCGGTGAATTGACTGGCCCCATCGCGAGCAAGCTCGCTCCCACAGTGGATCTTTGTCGTGCACAAATATTGTGACCGACCGGGATCGAATTGTGGGAGCGAGCTTGCTCGCGATGGCG
>NZ_JBGCUL010001234.1:0-1177 GCF_054177685.1 Pseudomonas sp. P5_A2_2 | reverse complement strand
CTATATCGGCAAGCCAGTATTAAGCACAGCAGCCAGACATGCTAAAATACTTATACTCATCTACCTTTCTTATAAATTATGTATTCTTCTTAATACCATTTCATTTATGGCTTAGCCTAAATGGCTATGCACCTCTTATATATTTATCATTTATCACCCTAACAGGCGTTATAATCACTATTTTCGCTATTTTTTCATCCCCGTACAGAAAAAACCTCACCCCTACAAAGAAAACACTTAAATATCTAATACCCTTTTTTATATTTACCACATACATGCTATTAGTGCAGATCACGAATTTTTCTATGGGTGATAGAATTGACAGCTATGGGCGCGGGCTTTTTCAATACAATCTGGGCGCCTTAGCAAACAACATCGCGTGGTTCATTATAGGCATGCTTGTAATGACTTACATATTTAGAACCCAAAAACATCGAGCCCCTTTCTTTACCTGGCTGGCGATAACTTTGTTTTATCTATCAGTATTAGATTTCAAAACACTAAGCATCGATTTTTCATCAACAATTGATGATAAAAGAAGTATATATTTGATATTTGCAGACTTATATGCAGTAATCGCAATAATCACAATTTCAACACAAAGAAAAAACAGCCTTTTTCTCGGAACTTTCCTAATATCCTTCCTGACTTTATACTTTCTAAATTCTCGAGCTTCTATGGTTCTATTTGGAATTTCTTTTATTTTACCATTACTAACGAAAAGCTCTTTTCGTTGGAAAGTCGCGCTTATCATTGCTGCAACAATCGCGGGATTCATCTTGCTTCTAGCATCTCAAGCCAACGATGCTGAAGGTTCTCGTATGTTGGCTTTTTTCAGCACGGACTACACGAATGATGGTTCATATATAGGGCGAATGATTCAATTCGACGCAGGCTTATCCCATATTTCCGCAAACCCAGTCATGGGTGGCTATAACTCTATACACAGAGATTTTGGCAATCATGGCGCGTATATGCACAACATACTTTCTTTCTGGCAGGTATACGGAATAATTGCATTTATTTTTGCCATTACCCTCTTTCTCATTACACCTTTAAAACTATCAATAAAAAACATGCTGAAGAAGAGTTTGCCTGAACATTCCCCACAGCTTAGAGCAATAATTCTACTGTCCACATACATTGTTTTACAAATAGCGTTTTCTCGATCCTACAC
>NZ_JBGCUL010001233.1:0-1178 GCF_054177685.1 Pseudomonas sp. P5_A2_2 | reverse complement strand
CAGTTGACGCGGTGGATGTTCACCGGCACGGCGACGTAGTCACCTTCGTACTTAACGGTGTCGGAGACTTTCTTCGACAGCAGGCCATCCCAGTTTTCCGACTTGGAGACTTCTTTCAGTGCGTCGGTGCTGAGCAGGCCAGTGCTGCCCCACTCCTGGATGTCCGGACCTTTGATCTGGGCAACGCCTGGCGGGTTGCCGGCTACGGCGCGACTTTTGAGTACGGTCATGGCCGTGGAACCGCCGCCACCGGCGACTGCGCCGTCCTTCCAGGTGAAGCCGTCTTTTTCGACTTGAGCCTTCAGGACATCGACCGCTGCTTTTTCACCACCGGAAGTCCACCAGTGAACGACTTCAACGGAACCTTTGGATTCGGCGGCAAGCACACTGAGGGGGAGCGCAGACAGGGAAGCGAGAGAAATGACAGTAGCGAGGCGAGAAATCGCATTCATCCAGGAGCACCTTTCTTGTTGTTATGCATGCAAGTCTATTGCTTGCGCTGCATAGGAGTTTAAACAGGGGATATCCCCTCGCAGGTAACGAAGGGATGCGCGAATGTCACCGCATGGTTACATAGAACCGCTCTGGGACAACTGCGCCAGCGCCGTGGCCATGCTCGGTGCCAGCGCCAGGCGCGGAATCAGCACGGCTTGCCAGGCGTGGTAAAGGTCAGGTTTGCCGGGCCAGATATCGGCACTCGGGCGGTTCTGCGGGTCGAGTTCGTGATGCCAGCTGCCGCCTTCGCGGTCAATGAAATGACTGTCACAGAATTCCCAGAAAAGTCGGTACCAGTGTTCGTATTGCTCTTCACCGGTGCGTTTGAGCAAGGCACTGGCGGCGGCGCTGGCTTCGCAATGGGTCCAGTGCAGGCGATGGCGGACCACCGCTTTGTTGTCCCAGTCCAGGGTGTAGACAATCCCCGGCGCGCCGTCGATGCTCCAACCGTGACGGCAATTGTGCTCGAAGAGTTTTTGCGCGTCGGTGACCAGCCAGCCCGGCGTGAGCATCCCCGCTCTCACCCGCGAAGCTTCGAGGTGCAGCAACAGCCGCGCCCACTCGAAACCATGGCCCGGGGTGGTGCCGTAGGGGCGGAAGCCGTCGGCCGGATTGTCGCGGTTGTAGTCCCGTAGCGGCTGCCAGTCGCGGTCGAAATGCTCGATCACCAGGTAATCGTTGGC
>NZ_JBGCUL010001232.1:0-1178 GCF_054177685.1 Pseudomonas sp. P5_A2_2 | reverse complement strand
GCGCAGAACGGCGAACTCAGTGCCCACGTCGCCGCGTTGATGGTCACCAATCCGAAGAGCAAACCCGCCGACCTGGAAGTGATTGCCACTGTGATGAAGCAATTCGAGGGCGTGCCTAACCTGACGTTCCCCGGCATCAAGGTGTTTGTCGACGGCATTCTCGAATTCCCGGGGCAGACTGCAGCGGTCATCGTGCCGTTCAAGAACAGCCATAAAAATGGTCAGTTGCTGACCGACCCGGCGCACTTCGGCGAACTGGTGGTGGCGGCGGAAAAACGCGGCTGGATCGTGCACATGCATGCCGTCGGCGATCGCGCGGTGCGTGAAGCGCTCAATGGCGTGGCGTATGCGCGCAAGCTCAGCCCGACGCCCGTGCCCCACAGCATCGCGCACCTGCAACTGGTCAACCCAAAGGAGTTTCCACGCTTCAAAGAACTGGGCGTGATCGCCTCGATGCAACTGCTGTGGGCCACCGGTGAGTCCTACACCGTCGAACTGGTCAAGCCTTACATCAGCGCCTTTGCCTACGGTTACCAGTATCCCGCGCGGTCCCTGCATAACGCTGGCGCAACGATTGCCGGTGGCAGCGACTGGCCGGTGTCCAGTCCCAACCCGTTCAACGCCATTGCCCAGGCCAGTACGCGCAAAGGTCCGTTGGGCGTACTCAATGCCAAGGAAAGCATCGACCGCCAGACCATGTTCTACGCCTACACCATCAACGCGGCGAAAACCCTGCGCCTGGAGCAACAGATCGGTTCGCTGGCACCGGGCAAGCAGGCTGACCTGATCATCCTCGACCGCGACGTGTTCAAGGTCAGCGATGACGACCTGTTCGAAACCAAAGTCCTGAACACCTTCTTCGCCGGCAAGCAGGTCTACGCCMCCGCGTCCTGACCTGCGAACACCCAGCACACGTAAAACCGCCAGCCCCTCGTCACGCGAGGGGTGTGGCATCGCCATGCCTGAAATTCCCCGTACGCCATAACAACAAGAGAACTGTATGAACGCACTTTCAGCATTGACCCTCGCCGCACTCGCACTGGCCCCCCTGACCAGCCAGGCCCTGACCCTCAATGATGACTTCAGTCTGGACATGACCCTGGGCATCGTCAGCGACTACCGCACCCGGGGCATCTCGCAAACCCAGGGCGATCCGGCGGTACAGGGCGGCGCAACGC
>NZ_JBGCUL010001231.1:0-1181 GCF_054177685.1 Pseudomonas sp. P5_A2_2 | reverse complement strand
CCTTTGAGCCCCGCATCATTTCAGTGCCGGATCGCCCATGTTCATTTTCTTCCAGCCCTGCAACAGAACCTGCGCCTTGGGTTCCTGGCCGTTGTCCAGGTAGTACCGGATCAACGACAAGCGGGCATTGCGGTTGGACGGTTGTTCTTTCAACAACCGTTCCAGYTCTGCGCACGCCTCGTCAATCTTGCCGCTGTCATGCAGGGCCACCGCCAGCACATAGCCGAACTGTCCGCTCTGTGGTTCCAGTTGCGCGGCCTTGCGCAGGTACGGCATGGCTTGAGCGGCCTGGCCCGCGCGAATCAGCGCAAGGCCCTGGGTGTGTTGCAGCAGGCCTGAGTCGGGGTGGTCCTTGAGGCTTTGCGCCAGCAGGGCATGGGCTTCCTGACTGCGACCGTTGACCTCCAGCCATTGCACCAGGGTGACCAGCGCCGGGTAGAAGTCCGGATCGCACTGYAGGGCCGCGCGCAGGAAGCCTTCGACTTCAGCGTTGCGACCGCTGGCCTGATACAGCATCGCCAGATTGAGGTTCGCTTCGGCGCGTTCGAGCAGGTTTTTCTGAACCATTTCGTATTCGACGATAGCGGCATTCCAGCTGTCCCGAGCCGTGCCCAGGCCGTTGCGCGCCACACTGAGCAAATCCSGGGCGGCGGCGATGCGCACTGCTCTGACAGGATCATTCAACAAGGGGGTCAGCAGTTGCGCGCGTTCCGGTGGCGGCAGGAATGCACTGAGCGCGCGCATGGCGCTCTCACGTACTTGAGGCGCCGTGTTGTTCAGGTCCCTGGTGACCAGTTTCAACGCTTGTTCGCTCGGATACAGCGACAATTCGCCGAGCAGCGTCGCGCGCTGGATCGCCGGCAGATTGCTGCGTTGCAGTTGCTCGAACAGCGCCTGCGCCGCACCCGGTTGACCGTTACGGATCAGCCACAGGCTTTCGTCGTAACGCGGGGCTTGCACCGCGCTGGCGCTGGCGGTGTTCCACAGTTTGAATTGCTCGGTGATCTTGTCGCCGGCCTTGCCCTGGTGGCAGGTCAGGCAGGCGTCAGGTGTACCGAGTTTCTTTGCTCGCTCAGGGTTGGGAATGCTGAAGCTGTGGTCATGCCGCAAGTCATTGCCCATGTAGAACTTGGCGGGCATGTGGCAATCCACGCACTGCGGACCCGGTTGGCCCATGGTGT
>NZ_JBGCUL010001230.1:0-1184 GCF_054177685.1 Pseudomonas sp. P5_A2_2 | reverse complement strand
CACCGAAGAGATTGCGCAGCGTGGTCGCCTCGTAAAAGCGCCGGGTTTCGTGGTTCTCCCAGCGCGAGGCAATGTCGCTCATGGCACGCGGGTTCAGGGGGGTCGGATTTAGCATGGTCGGAGCGCTCCTAAGAAACGACGCCGTGTGCCTGGCGCCTTCAAGGCGCCTACCTTACCGAGACGGTAGCTCACTGAGTGAGCTACCGTCTCACGGAAGCTGAACATTCCGCTGCTGCGGGCCGCCGCCGCTACTGGCATGGAGGATCTCCGGCTGCCTCACGATGACGGTCACGTCAGACGCCACTGCCGCTGCGCTGGGGTTGGCTCTATGGGTTGCCTGAACACCTAAAAATGGCCGTTCGGCAAGCGCAGCGCGTCAGGCCGTAGGCAGCGGCCGGGGAGCTGTGGTCAAGTCACGGATCCCGCAGGGGCCATCCACAGGCACGACCTGTGGGTGGGTGGCTTGTCCACTGCGGGCGTTGTAGGCCACAAATGTTGCGGCTTCGAACATCTAGCGCTTCCACCACTCTTTCAGCGAAGACCAAAGGCCACGCCCACCTTTCGACTGGCTCGGCCTTGCTCTGCTCACTTCAGGCTGCTGAACCGGACTTGCCGCGCCCGATACCTGCGGCGGTGGATTGGCCGCGCCGAAGTACCTCGCCTTGTTCTGGCGATCACGCGTTCGCCCAAGCTCGATGGCCTGCTGTGACATCTCCGCCGCCCAGCGCACGCGACCGCGTTCGATCCAGTAGTGAGAACGGCATGCGAAATTCCAGTTTCCGATCGATGGACTGAGCGAAATGGTGTCGCCATCAAATTGAAGCGACCAGTCGGTCGGAGACATCGGCGTCACCACCTTCTCGCCGCAACCGCAGGCGCACCGATGGATCGCCGTGGCGTACTCCATCGACACGTAAAGAACGCCCTCCTGCAATTGCCCGGGCATTAGTTCAACGAACTCGTGCGTGAACCGGTGATGCTTCAAGTGGGCTTCTCGTCGCTGGTCATCAGGTTGAAGTTCGTCGAGTAGGTCGAGTGGTGCTCGTTGTCGACGTCCATGTAGAACTTGCACATCTTCTTCCACTTGATCACCGCCATCGCGGCGTTCAGCATGTTGAGATCGGCGATCTGGATGTTCTGCGCGTATGCATCGTCTTCATCCCGGTCGGCCGTCGAGACGCGCG
>NZ_JBGCUL010001229.1:0-1184 GCF_054177685.1 Pseudomonas sp. P5_A2_2 | reverse complement strand
GGGTTATCTGGAATTCCCGTTCCGCCGCACCCTCAGCCGATTGCAGGAAATGCAACTGCAGCGGTTTGCCGAAGTTTGATCGGGATTTGATCGGGAGCAGTGAGCATGAATCAGCCCCTGTCGCATCATTTGCTGACCATGGCCTATCAGAACGCCTGGGCCAATCACCGATTGGCCAAGGCCTGGCGTCAGTTGAGCCCGCAGGAACTGACCGCACCCCGGGTCAGTTTCTTCCCCACGATCCGCACCACTCTCAATCACATCCTCACCTGTAACTGGTTTTATGTGGACGCCCTGGAGCGCGAATTGCGCGGCGACGATCCGCATCCCGATTGCCGGGTGTTTTTCAAGGAAGACGAACCCTGCCTCGTGGCGGCGGACCTCGTTCGCGAACAGGCCCACGTCGACCGTCGGCTGATCGCCTACTGCGAGCAGATGCGCGACGCCGACCTCGGCAAAATCGTGACCATCGCCCGCGACACCCCGCAACACGACAGTCGCTTGCGCCTGCTGTCCCATTTGTTCGAACACCAGATCCATCATCGAGGACAGGTTCACGCCATGCTCAGCGGCACCTCGGTCAATCCCCCGCAACTCGACGAGTTTTTCTGTGCCGGTGAGTCGCACTTGCGGGCCGAGGATTTTGCCGAACTGGGGTGGACCGAAGCCTTGATCTGGGGCGCTTGAGCACCAGAGATTTCTGCGGTTGCGATTGTCGATACCATGGTGCTCGCGCTATGGTCAGCCGGCACTTCAGCGTGAAGTACATGCTGGGGGCTACTTCATGTGTGATCGAGGATGGAAATGGACTCCGCAGAAATTCTTGTGCTTCAGGCCAGTTACACCAATCCGGTGCATGCCGAGGCTATTTGTCTGGTGTTGAACCACTACGCCGAGGACCCGATGGGAGGTGGCCAGCCGTTGCCAGCCCATGTACTGGCGCAACTCCCGGCAGAGCTCGCCAGGCGCCCCCACGCCTTCAGTGTGCTGGCCTTTGTCGGGGGCGAGCCGGCCGGGCTGGTCAATTGCTTCGAGGGATTCTCGACCTTTGCCTGCCGGCCGCTGGTCAATGTGCACGATGTGTGCGTGGTGAAAAAGTTTCGCGGTATGGGCTTGAGCCAGAAGATGCTGCAAAAGGTCGAGGACATCGCCCGTCAGCGTGGTTGCTGCAAGCTCACCCTGGA
>NZ_JBGCUL010001228.1:0-1185 GCF_054177685.1 Pseudomonas sp. P5_A2_2 | reverse complement strand
GGCTGACGCTATAGAAGCTCCTGACCATTCCCTGATGCTGAATTTTGACTTTGAAGCTGGCTCTGGGCTCGAGTCTGGAGGCGCGTATTTTCCAGTCAGTTGGAACGTTGGGGTAGTCAAGAATGCGCTTCAGGGTCTGATTTTCCTGATCGCTGCCGTTGAGCATGACATGCTGCTTGAACGCCA
Organism: Pseudomonas sp. P5_A2_2; assembly: GCF_054177685.1. NCBI lineage: Bacteria > Pseudomonadati > Pseudomonadota > Gammaproteobacteria > Pseudomonadales > Pseudomonadaceae > Pseudomonas > Pseudomonas sp. P5_A2_2. The sequence goes on along the minus strand of NZ_JBGCUL010001228.1, from coordinate 999 downwards.
TGATCACCAGCGACAATGCGTCTTGCCATTCCTCGCTCAGCGCGCCATCGCTGCCGTCGTTGAACAGAAAGTCATACAAGTTGACAGTTTGCCTGAGCCGCTCGGTATCGACTTTGTCCTGATAGAAGCCTACCCAGGCCTTGTTGACCATCAGGATATTGCCCGCGCCATCAGTCAGGGTGGATGGATACGGATCCAGTGTCTGCAATGTTCTGAGCATTGCAGACCTTAACCACTTGAGATCCGGGCTGTGAAAGTCCTGCGCTATTTCATTGGTCGCGTAGCCCGCAGCAATGCGCAGATGGCTGCGATCCCTGCGGCCAAGCTTTAGCGCGTCCGCGATTTGGTCGGTCAGCACCTCACTTGGCTTGCTTATCCCGTTTTCCAGGCGACTGACATGTCGAGTCGAGGTGCCGACCATTTCGGCCAGTTGCTCCTGGCTCAGCCCGAAGACTCCGCGCCAGAACCTGAGAAAGTCAGCAAAGCGCTGTAAGTGTTGTGTCTCGGCCATGTCCATTGTTGCGAGAAATCCCTTCTATCAGACATCCCATGTCGTGGTGACTGGGGCCGGCCTCGGCAAAATGGGCGGGTCCCGTCCATTCTTCGCGGAGTAATACCATGGCGGCCTCCATACTAAACGTCAGAGATCTGCATTTCTATCTGTTCGAGTTGTTCGATGCGCAAGCCCTGACCGCCCGCCCGCGCTATGCCGAGCACAGCAAGGAAACTTATCTGGCGGCCATCGAAACCGGGCGCAAGATCGCGCAACGCTACTTCCTGCCAATCCGGCAGAAGGTGGATGTGCAACAGCCTACGTTCGACGGCAAGCAGGTGCACATGCTTCCCGAGATCAAGCCTGCAATCGATGCTGTTATCCAATCCGGGCTCACTTGCCCGGAAGCCGATTATGAATTGGGTGGCATGCAATTGCCGGCCATTGTTGCAAGTGTGGCCACTTCTTTCCTGTCAGCTGCTGGCAGCACCACACTGGGTTATACC
>NZ_JBGCUL010001227.1:0-1186 GCF_054177685.1 Pseudomonas sp. P5_A2_2 | reverse complement strand
CGGCAGCCTTTACCGCTGCACATCACGCACTCCATGTCGACTTCGGCGGATGGCTCGGTGAACGGGAAGTAGGAAGGACGGAAACGCACCGCCAGTTCCTTTTCGAAGAACACCCGCAGGAACTCTTCGATGGTGCCTTTGAGGTCGGCGAAATTGATGTCGCGATCGATCAGCAGGCCTTCGACCTGGTGGAACATCGGCGAGTGGGTGATATCGGAGTCGCTGCGATATACACGGCCTGGGCAGACGATGCGGATCGGCGGCTGTTTCGACTCCATGGTGCGGACCTGTACCGGCGAGGTATGGGTGCGCAACAGCATGTTCGCATTGAAATAGAAGGTGTCATGCATCGACCGGGCCGGGTGGTGGCCTGGGATGTTGAGCGCTTCGAAGTTGTGATAGTCGTCTTCGACCTCAGGGCCTTCGGCAATGCCGTAGCCAATACGGGTGAAGAACTGTTCGACGCGTTCCAGAGTACGGGTAACCGGATGCAGACCACCGGAGGTCTGACCACGGCCAGGCAGGGTCACGTCAATGGACTCGGCAGAGAGTTTGGCAGCCAGGTCGGCTTCTTCAAACAATGCCTTGCGCGCATTAAGGACCTCTGTGACACGCTCCTTGGCAACGTTGATCAGCGCACCGACCTGCGGACGCTCTTCTGCCGGCAAATTCCCCAGGGTCTTCATCACCTGAGTCAATTCACCCTTCTTGCCAAGGTAGTGAACCCGGATTTGCTCCAGGGCATTGATATCTTCAGCGCTTTGCACAGCCTCTAGAGCTTGAGAGACGAGCGCGTCCAGGTTTTCCATGTACAGACTCCAGATACAAAATAGGGGGAGAGCTTGAAGGCTCTTCCCCTATTTATGACGTTTAACACCTGACCCCACAGATGCGAGGCCGGGTGACTGTCGGGGGTACTTAAGCCAAGGTGGCTTTAGCTTTCTCGACAATCGCAGCAAACGCCGCTTTTTCGTTCACTGCCAGATCAGCCAGAACCTTACGGTCGATCTCGATGGACGCTTTTTTCAGGCCGGCGATGAAACGGCTGTAGGACAGACCGTTGATACGAGCACCAGCGTTGATACGAGCGATCCACAGAGCGCGGAACTGACGTTTTTTCTGACGACGGTCACGGTAGGCGTATTGGCCTGCCTTGATTACCGCTTGCTTGGCAACACGGAATACG
>NZ_JBGCUL010001226.1:0-1188 GCF_054177685.1 Pseudomonas sp. P5_A2_2 | reverse complement strand
GCCTATGAGGTGCTGATGGGACGCAAAGGCCTGGCGCCGCAAGACGAAGCAGCTCCGGATAAGCCGGCACCTGAGGAGCCAAGTTTCACCGAGCAGGCCGGGGAGTTCCTAGGTACGGCCGCCGGCCAGGCCTTGAAGTCGGCGATGCGCCAGGCGGCCAATCAGCTTGGGCGACAGTTGGTGCGCGGGTTGATGGGCTCGTTGCTAGGCGGCAGCAAACGCCGCTAGATTGAGCGAACACAGTTAAATGTAGGAGCGAGCCTGCTCGCGAAAGCGCTGTGACATTCAACGTATATGCCGACTGTTACACCGCCATCGCGAGCAGGCTCGCTCCCACACGGGTCTCAAGTCAGGATTTGGATTTGGCGTGCGCCGCCAGTCGCTCCAGCGCGGCCCGCAAATTCGGGTCGCTGATGCCATCGGCCGTGGCCTGGATGGTCGCTGCCGCGTCGTTGGACAAATCCATGGTATGCCCGGCCGCACCTTGCTGAACGGTCGGCGGTTGAACTTTGAACAGGATCCGGGTCAGATTGGCAAACTCGTCGAACAGTTGCAGTTGCCGTTGCAGGCGCTTCTGCTGGTAGCGCAGGCGGGTTGCCCAATGACCGTCGGTGACAATCAGCAACAAACTGCCTTCGCGCCAGGAGGCCACGTGGCAATGCTCGCGAGCGGCGGGTTGCAATTGGCTTTCGAGTAAACGCTGCAGATGACCCAGGCGTTGAGCGTGGCCGAGAATGGCTTTCAGCGGCTTGGCTTCGCGTAGTAGAACGGCAGGTACTTTGGCCGTAAGTGGGCGAAATGCCATGATCAGACACCTGAAGTAACAGAGGCGCCATGGTAGCAGAAAGCACCGGATGCACCCGCCCATTGCTTTTGTGGGTGCTTTGCCCATTAAATCAACAACTAACTTCTGCCTTGAACGGCTTGAAGTTGAGCAAAATGCCCTTATTTTAAGTGAGCCCCGTCAAAGCGCTGTGCCAGCATCGTGGAATATCGCCACTTTCCTCTCCATCGTTTCCGGGTAGAATGCTCGTTCGCATGCGGCCATGAGGGCTGCACGGGCGACTCACGGGGCCGCCCTCCATCCCTTTAGTGTGGAAGATCCTGCCGATATGTTTGCGCCTTTGTTAAAGAAACTTTTTGGAAGCAAGAACGAGCGTGAAGTCAAACGCATGCTCAAGACGGTGC
>NZ_JBGCUL010001225.1:0-1189 GCF_054177685.1 Pseudomonas sp. P5_A2_2 | reverse complement strand
CCGTATTGGTTGTTGACCCGCACCGCCTCTTTCGCGGCCTTGAGCATGGTCTGGGGGCTGGGCGCAGGAATACCGTTGCGCACCACGTCCCAGCGGGATTCGGCAAAGTAGCCATTAGGGGTGAAGTCCGCTTCATGGCCGATGTAACCGCGCTCTTTCTCCGGCAGGCTTTTGACCAGTGCCGCATCGATATTCAGGCGCTTGAGCATCGCGTTGTTGGCCCAACCGGTGTGGCCATCGATGCCGCTGAAAACGATGGGCTGATCGGCCCAGCGTCCCTGGTTGAACACCTTGCCCAGTTCACGGCTCTTCTCCCAGTAGGCCGAACTGACCCCGGCGACGCTGATCACATCGCCGGAGCGGGCTCGTCCGGCCTTGTCTTCTTCGATCAACCATTGCTCCAGTTCCGGCAAGGGTTTGACCTCGTCCAGCAGGTTGGCCTTCATGCTGTCGAAGGCGCCCGAGACCGGGTGGCTGTGGGTGTCGATCATGCCTGGCATCAACACTTTGCCTGCCAGGTCGATGCGCTGGGTCTTGGCATCGGCCAGGGCATTGATTTCGGCATCGCTGCCCACTTTCAGAATCTTGCCATCTTGCACCGCAACAGCCTGCACCAGCGCCTGGCCGGGTTCGGCGGTAAAGACCTTGCCGTTGAACAACACCAGGTCAGCGGCGGCCATCGCTTGTACCGAAGACAAGGCCAGCGCGGCGGCTAACAGGTTTGGAATGAATCGCATCGGAACGCTCTCTGGTTTTTATGGGGCGGATCGGGAAGTAACAGCTTGGGAAACCACGTGCGGCGCAATCCCCAGGAACGGCGCCTTGGCCCACACGACCTTGCCGCCGACCAGCGTCAGCAGCACGTCATTGCGGCCCAGTTCCTCCTCGGGCACCTGCATGAAGTTCTTGTCGAGCACGATCAGGTCAGCGAACTTGCCGACTTCGACCGACCCCAACACCGCGTCCAGCTTCAGCTGTTCGGCGGAACTGAGGGTGATGCTGCGCAGCACTTCGGCTCGCGACAACGCCGGATCGGTGTTGAGTCGCCCGGCATACTTGGGGCCATAGCTGTGCGGATTGGTCGGGTCGCCGGAACGGGTGACACCGACTTTCAGCGCCAGGAACTCATCGAGGGGATCGACCGGCCAATCGCTGCCAAACGCCACGCGGCCGCCAGCATGGGCGATGC
>NZ_JBGCUL010001224.1:0-1189 GCF_054177685.1 Pseudomonas sp. P5_A2_2 | reverse complement strand
GAGCAGTAGACGATCATGCCGCCATCTTCGGTGGGCATCACCGAAGAGATCTGGGTTTCCAGGTAGAAGTGCTCCTGRCCACCGATGTGCAGGGTGCCCTGGATGCGATGTTCGGCAGTGGCCAGCGCCGTGGCTGAATCGCCGCGTTTGTGGGTGTGACTGTCGAGTACGAAGTGGCGTTTGCGCAGGGCTTCGACCACATCCAGCACGGGCTCGAGGTCTTCGTATTCGATGATCGCGGCCATGGCCGCTTTACGCGCGGTTTCCAGGTCTTTCGCGGCAACGGCGACCACCGGTTGACCGACGAATTGCACGGTGTCGATGGCCAGYAGAGGATCGCCCGGCAGCAACGGACCGATGTCCTTCAGGCCAGGCACGTCTTCGTGGGTGATGGCGATGCGCACGCCTTCGAAGGCGTAGCAGGGGGCGGTGTCGATACTGATGATCCGGGCGTGGGCACGGTCCGACATGCGCGCATAAACGTGCAACTGGTTCGGAAACTCCAGGCGATCGTCGATGTACTGCGCTTCACCGGCCACATGCTTGGCGGCGCTGTCGTGCTTGACGCTGCGGCCGACACCGGTGGTCAGGTCCTTGGCGAACAGTTCAGCCAATTCGGCTTGGGTCTTCTCTACGGCGTGATGATTAGACATAAGCGGTCACCCGAGTCTCGATGTGCGGTGTTTGCAGTTCGATGAAGTATTTGCGCAGCAGGTTCTGCGCGCTGAGCAGGCGATATTCCTTGCTGGCGCGGAAGTCCGAGAGCGGCGTGAAGTCTTCGCCCAGGGCAGCGCAGGCACGCTCGATGGTGGCGTTGTTGAACGGCGCACCGAGTAACGCGGCTTCGCAGGCGGCGGCGCGCTTCGGGATAGCCGCCATGCCACCAAAGGCGACGCGGGCTTCAGCGACTACACCGTTTTCCAGGCGAATGTTGAAGGCGGCGCACACCGCCGAAATGTCATCGTCCAGACGCTTGGAGATCTTGTAGGCACGGAACAGTTTTTCGGCGCTGGCACGCGGCACGATGATCTTCTCGATGAACTCGCTTTCCTGACGCGCAGTGACGCGGTAATCGATGAAGTAATCTTCCAGCGCCAGGGTGCGGCGGGTTTCGCCCTTGCACAGCACGATTTGCGCGCCCAAGGCGATCAGCAGGGGCGGTGAGTCACCAATCGGCGAGGCGTTGCCG
>NZ_JBGCUL010001223.1:0-1192 GCF_054177685.1 Pseudomonas sp. P5_A2_2 | reverse complement strand
AGACCGCCTGGTGACAACGTCTGCCCCTGGGCGTCCAGCAGTTTCAYGCCCAGGGCCTGCATGGCACCGGCGCCGCCGTCATTGGTYGCACTGCCGCCAATCGCCAGGATCACCCGTTGCGCACCGGCATCCAGCGCGGCGCGGATCAATTGCCCGGTACCGAAAGTGCTGCTGATGCAGGCATCGCGTTGCGCCACCGGGACCAACTGCAAACCGCTGGCCTCGGCCATTTCGATGATCGCGGTGTGGCTCTGCGGCAACCAGCCCCAGGCGGCATCCACCGTTGCTCCCAGCGGCCCGCGAACCATGGTGCGGCGCTGTTCGCCTTCACAGGCGGCAAGAATCGACTCGACAGTCCCCTCCCCGCCGTCGGCCATCGGGCATTTGATCAGTTGGGCATCAGGCCAGACTTGCGCCAATCCCAATGCAATGGCGTCGGCCACGCCTTGAGCGCTGAGGCTGTCCTTGAACGAGTCGGGGGCGATCACGATTTTCATGGGAATTCTCCAGTTCCAATGCCCACATGCTGCCAGCCGCCTTGAACAATAACGCCGGGCCGCTGCACAAGCGGTGTTGAGGATTATTGTTCATTTCCACAAAGCCCGGCGGAAGCGGCATCGTCCACAAATCTGTGCACCACTACAAATAACTGTGGGAGCGAGCTTGCTCGCGATGGCGGCGCATCAGTCAGCATTAATGTCTCTGACACACCGATATCGCGAGCAAGCTCGCTCCCACAGGGAATGTGTATGGTTCAGGGGTTCGTGTCTGTCTGGGGGAGCAGTTGCACGCCGAGGTACAGCGCGAGCATCCCATCGAGTCGCAGTGGATCAACCCCGCTGAGCTCGGCAATCCGCTCCATGCGATAACGCAGGCTGTTGCGATGGATGCCCAGTGCATCGGCGCAGGCCTGGCTCTGGCCGTCGTGTTCGCACCAGCTGCGCAGGGTCGCCAGCAACTGACCGTTGCTGTCCTTGGCAATGACCCTGCGCAGCGGGTTGAGCAGTTCGTCGAGGGCGTCGTCGTTGCGGTGGCGCCAGAGCATCACCGGCAGCCGATAGCGGTTCAGCATCAGCAATCGGGAGCGCGGCAGCACCTCGCGTCCATAGGCCAGCAAGTCACCGACCCGACGATAGCAGCGGCGCAACCCGGCCAGCCCGTCGGCTTGCCCACCCACGGCGATACGCAGGAT
>NZ_JBGCUL010001222.1:0-1194 GCF_054177685.1 Pseudomonas sp. P5_A2_2 | reverse complement strand
GTACGGCATGTCCGCAGAGACCTTTGACCCTTCAGGGAAGATCAACGCTGCCGCCACTGAGCGGGGATTGAAGCTGAACGTCAATTACGCCAAATCCCTTGAGCGCATTGGCGAAAAGTTCGAGATGTTCGATGCACTGCAAATGCGTGAAATCACCGGGTCTACTTATTACCAAGGAGGGATCTATACCCCCGGCGCTGTGTTGATTCAACCCGCACAATACATCAGAGACCTGGCAGCAGGGCTGGAAGGGAAAATCACTCTCTTTGAGCGTTCTCCAGTTATCGAATTGTCGAAGCAGGGTAGCGGCTGGATCGCTCGATCTCATAACGGGACGGTGCACGCCCCCAAGGTCATTCTTGGAGTGAACGGCCACATTGAAGACTTTGGTCATTATCGGGGACGCCTGCTGCACGTCTTTACGTACGCCTCCATGACTGCAGCGTACAGTGATGATGCATTCAAGAAAGACGTGCCGGGCAAAGCCAGGTGGGCCTTGTTGCCGGCTGATCCAATGGGTGMGACTGTTCGTAAAATCTCTACAGACGGTCTCTCGCGTATCGTCATCCGGACAAAATTCACCTATGACCCGAGTATCCAGGTCACCCCAGAGCGTGTAGCGGCGGTTGCCAAAGAACAGCGACATTCTCTGGATGCACGCTTTCCCGAATTGAAATCCACTGCGTTGGAGTTCAGCTGGGCCGGCCGTCTGTGTTTGAGTCGTAACAGCGCCGCTGCATTTGGCGAGATCGAAGAAAACCTGTATTCGGCTTGCTGCGAAAATGGGTTGGGAACGGTCAAGAGCACTCTGGCAGGTGTAATGGCGGCGGAATTGGCTTCGGGTATACGTTCTGATTTTCTGGAAAGTATCAGTCACGCGCCAGGACCGAGCAGGCTCCCCCCCCAAATAATAACGAAGCTGGGCGTCAGTTCAGTCATTCGTTGGCATGAATTTTGGGCCGGGAGAGAAGGTTAACAAGTTTAAGTTGTCGGCCTTTCCTATAAAGGCTATTTAATAAGTTACTAATAAGAACGGAACAATCCATGAAGAGTATTTGGAAGGCATTCTGCGCGCTCGCGCTTGTGGGCATGATGAGTTTGCAGGCACATGCTGAAGAAAAAAACATAGTGATGGGGACTATGTCCTGGGAGGATTTGGTGCCCATTACCGGCATTACAAAGAAGGTGCTTGAG
>NZ_JBGCUL010001221.1:0-1195 GCF_054177685.1 Pseudomonas sp. P5_A2_2 | reverse complement strand
GAGCCCGGCCTTGCTCGCCGCGTAATTGGTTTGCCCGCGATTGCCGGCGATGCCACTGATGGACGCCAGCAGAATCACCCGGCCGTTGTCGTGCAGGGTGCCGCTGTCGAGCAGGGCTTTGGTCAGCACTTGCGGTGCATTGAGGTTGACCGCCAGAACGGCGTCCCAGTATTCCGGGGTCATGTTGGCCAGGGTTTTATCCCGAGTGATGCCGGCGTTGTGCACCACGATGTCGAGGCCGTCGGGCAACTGTTCGATCAACTGCGTGGCAGCGTCTTCGGCGCAGATGTCGAGGGTGATGCTGTGCCCGCCGAGGCGGGCGGCGAGGGCTTCGAGATCGGTTTTGGCCGGCGGCACGTCGAGCAGGATGACGTCGGCACCATCACGGGCAAGGGTTTCGGCGATGGCGGCACCAATGCCCCGCGCCGCGCCGGTGACCAGCGCCTTGCGCCCGGCGAGCGGGCGTGTCCAGTCGGTGACTGGCGTCGCGCACGGATTCAAGCGAATGACCTGCCCGGACACGAAGGCGCTTTTCGGCGAGAGGAAAAACCGCAGCGGGCCTTCCAGTTGTGTCTCGGCACCTTCGCCGACATGGATCAATTGCAGGGTGCCGCCGTTGCGCATCTCCTTGGCCAGTGAACGGCTGAAACCTTCCAGGGCACGCTGCGCACTGGCGGCGAACGGGTCGCGCAAGGTTTGTGGATCGCGTCCGAGAATCACCAGGTGCGCGCAGTGATCGAGGTTCCTCATCAGCGGCTGGAAAAACTCGCGCAGTTGCTTGAGCTGATCGGTGTGCAGCAGATCACTGGCGTCGAACACCACAGCCTTGAGTTTCGGTCCATGGTCGGGAATCCAGGCCGTGGCCATCGAAGGCTCGGTGCCGTAGCTGTAGATCGCGTCGGTCAGGCGGTTGGCGAAGGCGCTGACGTGTTCCGTCAACGGCCCACCGCCGATCAGCAACGCACCTTCCACGGGTCGAAGTCGGCCTGCTTGCCAGCGCTCCAGTCTGGTCGGCGCCGGCAGCCCCAGAGCGCCGACCAGACGATGGCCGATGGACGAATTGGCGAAGTCGATATAGCGGTCAGACATGGAACGCGCTCCAGCAGCTGGGGTTCAAAGTGTGGATCACGAACGGCGATCAGTCATTCGATCCACGAGATAAGGCCTACGCTTGGTTACATTGTAGGAGCGAGCC
>NZ_JBGCUL010001220.1:0-1200 GCF_054177685.1 Pseudomonas sp. P5_A2_2 | reverse complement strand
CGCTTTCAGGACTTTTCCCTGGCGGGCTGCGGGCTGTTTCTGGATTACTCCAAAAACCTGATCACTCACGAGACGCGTTCATTGCTTGTAAACCTTGCTCGCGAGGCTGGCGTGGAGCAGGCAGCGCATGCCATGTTCAGTGGAGAAAAAATCAACTGTTCCGAGGGGCGTCCTGTGCTGCATACCGCGCTGCGGCGACCAGTGGGGGAACCCTTGATGGTCGATGACCGCAATTTGATGCGCGATGTGCATGGTGCCCTGGCGCAGATGACTGACGTTGTGAGTCGTATCCATAGTCATCTTTGGCGTGGTTACAACGATAAGGTCATCACTGATGTCGTAAATATTGGTATTGGTGGCTCATTTCTGGGCCCTGAGCTTGTCTCTGAAGCACTCGCGCCCTTCGCTCGGCATGGGGTGCGGTGCCATTACCTGGCTAACATCGACGGCAATGAATTCCGAGAGGTTACGGCCGATCTGAACGTAGAAACAACGCTGTTCATCATCTCCAGCAAAACCTTCGGTACCCTTGAAACGTTGAAGAACGCGCAAGCTTGTAGAAGCTGGTACCTGGCCAAGGGCGGGACGGAAGAGAAGCTATATCGCCACTTCATTGCGGTGACGAGTAATCGTCAAGCCGCGCTGGATTTCGGCATCCGTGAAGCAAACATTTTTCCTATGTGGGACTGGGTCGGTGGCCGTTACTCACTATGGTCGGCAATTGGCCTGCCGATTGCTCTGGCCATTGGCATCGCCAACTTCAAGGAACTGCTGTCCGGCGCGTACGCYATGGATCAACATTTCCTGAATGAACCATTGGAACAGAACCTTCCCGTTCTTTTAGCGGTACTTGGCGTTTGGTATCACAACTTTTGGGGTGCGCAAAGCTATGCGTTCTTGCCCTATGACCATAACCTGCGCAACTTCGTTAAACATCTGCAGCAGATGGACATGGAGTCCAATGGCAAAAGTGTTCGTCATGACGGCACGCCAGTCTCCTACACCACAGGCCCGGTAATCTGGGGTGGCGTGGGATGTAACGGACAGCACGCTTACCACCAATTGTTGCATCAAGGGACACCTCTAATTCCAGCTGACTTCATTGTGCCTGTGGTCAGCCACAACCCAGTGGCTGACCATCAGGAATGGCTGTACGCCAATTGTTTGTCTCAAAGCCAAGCGCTGATGCGAGGCAAAAAC
>NZ_JBGCUL010001219.1:0-1201 GCF_054177685.1 Pseudomonas sp. P5_A2_2 | reverse complement strand
GCGTTACACATGGCAATCGCATGCACCGTCCCCAATTGATTGGTGATTTCCCGGGCAAACGGCACGTGCACGGTGGCCGAGCCTTTGCGCAAATCCTTGACCAGCGGGTTGATGGTGGAGAAGTAGGGCGCCACCTGGCAGGCCATTTTGCTGAACGCTTGCGGCCCTGCACTGTTGAACATGCTGAGGAACTGACTCATTTTGATGCCTCTTGAGGATGACAGTTTGCAGAACAATGCTCCGTAACGGAATATTGTTCTGTAACGGAACAGTATTCTGTCAAAGAGAAATCTGTCAACCTAGCGCCACTTGTTCGTTGGCAATCGCCAGCCTCCAGCCATGACTTTCCTGGACTGTTTTTACGCATGGAAACCACCGACCTGCTCGAACGCTGCTACCCCGGACGACGCGCCGAACTCAAGCGCGACATCTTCAGAAAGGCCCTCGGCCTGTTCAACGAACAGGGGATCGAGGCCACCACCATCGAAATGATCCGCGCCGAATGCGATACCAGTGTCGGCGCGATCTATCACCATTTCGGCAACAAGGAAGGCCTGGTGGCGGCGCTGTTTTTTACCGCCCTCGATGATCAGGCCCGTTTGCGCGATAGCTACCTGGCTGAGGCTAAAACCACTCAATCAGGGGTGCATGCGCTGGTGCACAGTTATGTGGATTGGGTCGATAGCCAGCCGGAGTGGGCGCGGTTCCAGTACCACGCGCGGTTTGCCGTCACCAAGGGGCCGTTCAAGGACGAACTCGCCACCCGCAACAAGGTACGCAACAAGCAGTTGCTGAAGTGGCTGGGGGCACACGGCGATGAACTGGGTAGTTTTCCGGGGGAGTTGATACTGTCGCTGATCATCGGCCAGGCAGACAGTTACTGCCGCGCCTGGTTGTCGGGCCGGGTCAAGGGCAGCCCGAAGGCGTACCGGGACATGCTGGCGCAGGCGGCATGGCGGTCGCTGTGCACCGCCGAAACCCACTGAAAATCCTTCCCCTGTAGGAGCGAGCCTGCTCGCGATGACGGCGTCACATTCAACATCAATGCTGCCTGACACGCCGCCATCGCGAGCAGGCTGAACTGGCCTAATGATTTTGGACACTTCAATCGGGCGCTATGATGGCGCCCAAATCTGAGGTGTTTTGGCTATGCGTAAATCTTATTCCAGTGAGTTCAAACTCAAGGCGGCGAGCATGGTGC
>NZ_JBGCUL010001218.1:0-1201 GCF_054177685.1 Pseudomonas sp. P5_A2_2 | reverse complement strand
CGCCAGGTGACCTACGGCCAGCGCACCGCTGACAACCGATTGATCTTTGGCGCCCGTGGCGGCTATCAGTTTGCCGGCAAACTGCGCCACGACTTCGACCTGACCACGGATGAAAAAGAGCTGCGGCGCTACCTGTTCGGTGAGCTGTTCCCGCAGCTGAAGAACGTGCAGATCACCCATTCCTGGGGCGGCAACCTGGGCATGTCCCGGCATTTCAAGCCGCACATGCTCTGCGACCAGGCCAACGGCATTGCCTTGTCCGGTGGCTATGGCGGGGAGGGTGTTGGCGCCAGCAACCTGGGAGGACGGACGCTGGCCGACCTGATCCTGGGCCGTGACACCGATCTGGTGCGCCAGCCGTGGGTCATTGCGCAGCGCGGCCTCGACGCGCTCAGGGCCTGGGAGCCCGAACCCATCCGCTGGCTCGGTTATAACGCGATCATCCGCAGCTTTGTCCATGAGGACCAGACCCTGGCCAACCCGGCTACCGCGCCCTGGCGGCGCAAGCTGGCCAGCGGGGTTGCCGGTTTCATGGAAGGTTTCATGCACTGAAAAACGGCACGCTTTTCATCAAAAGGCTACTTCGACAGGTATTCCCATGAGCATCACGCAATTCAAGAACACTGCAACCCTGAAACTGGAAGAGTCCAATCCGGTCGCCGTGCCGCTGGGTACACCCGTGGCCGTGGCTTCGACCACCAGCGTCGAACGCGACGACGGCGTCGAGACCGGCGTCTGGGAATGCACACCCGGGCGCTGGCGGCGGCAGATCGTCGCCCAGGAATTCTGTCACTTCATCAAGGGCCGCTGCACCTTCACCCCGGATGGCGGTGAACCGCTGCACATGGAAGCCGGTGACGCATTGATGTTGCCGGCCAACAGCCTCGGCATCTGGGATATCCAGGAAACCGTGCGCAAGACCTATGTACTGATTTTTTGAGTGCTTTTGAAATTTGAAAGCTGATCCTTTGATTGCCTGCCAACAACAATAACCCCTACAGGAATCGACTCATGCTCCGAAAGACACTGACCCTCGCTCCGCTGATGCTGATTGCGTCGATCAGCCAGGCAGCCGACACCGTCAAGATTTACAACTGGTCGGACTATATCGCGCCGGACACCACGAAAAACTTCCAGAAAGAAACCGGCATCGGCTTCACCTACGACGTCTACGACAGCAACGAAACCCTCGATGGCAAGC
>NZ_JBGCUL010001217.1:0-1201 GCF_054177685.1 Pseudomonas sp. P5_A2_2 | reverse complement strand
CTCTCGACCGGTGGCGTATCGGTTGGGGAAGCCGATTTTCTGGGTATCGCCTTGCGCGAAGAGGGCGAATTGACGCTGTGGAAACTTGCCATCAAGCCCGGTAAACCGCTGACCTTCGGACATTTTCGCGGTGTGCCGGTGATTGGCTTGCCGGGCAATCCGGCATCGACCCTCGTGACTTTTGCATTGTTGACCAGGCCCTATCTCCTGCGCCGTCAGGGTGTAAAAGAAGTCGAGCCGCTGAAGGTGCAGGTTCCGGCAGGGTTTGACTGGCTCCAACCTGGCAATCGGCGTGAGTATTTGCGCGGACGGCTGGAAAACGGCAGGGCGAGGATCTACAAAAACCAGAGTTCTGGCGTACTGCGTAGCGCTGCCTGGGCTGATGGATTGGTAGAAGTCCTGGAAGGTCGCACGCTGGTTCAGGGCGATAGCGTTTTCTTCATTCCGCTGAGTGAAGTTCTGAGCTGATAGTTTCAGCGGCTTGGCCACACAAAACCCGGTTGATTGAACCGGGTTTTGTGTTCAAGGCCACTCAATGCGCCATAAGCAATGAAATAACCTGCTCGAAACGGCTATTGGCGATCCAGCCAAGGAGGCAGAGGATCACGGCTGTTCCGCAGGCGGAATAGGCAAGCCTGTGCTTGATGGATTTGACGTCATCCCGGACTTCGTCCATGTCCCTGCGCAAGCTCTTGAGGTGTGTTTCCAGCTCGGTGACGCGAGGTTCCATATCAACTTCTCCCGTGGCTTTTGTGCTGTTGCGGCATTCAGCTCGATGGCCTGCATTTTTATTATCAGTGAGCGGCAAGRCCGAAATGGCCGGTGATCCGAGGTTTTGGCTTTGCATGGCACGTCCTTGTGGTGTCCTGCTGTAGCCACCAAAAGTCTACCAATTCAGGTTTTCGGTCAATTGAGCCGATTCCTCACTTCTTGTAAGAAAAGTCCTGCCGTGTGGGGGATCAAGACTGCCCGACTGGAAGTAATTCGTTTTCTTGCGACTTTTAACGGGGGGGGGCTTCTGGCGTCGACAGCATGTTTATTCGTGCGCGCCTGCCCTGGAAGGGGACAACTTGCGTTTCTCGGTTCGCCCGGCGGCGTTACTCGTGCATCTGCCTGAGGATTCGCCGCTCTAGTCGTCAAGGCTGATGATTTGTTCGCGCACGGCAAACAGCACCAGGCCGGCCACATCGTAGATCTGCAG
>NZ_JBGCUL010001216.1:0-1202 GCF_054177685.1 Pseudomonas sp. P5_A2_2 | reverse complement strand
GTTGCAGGCCAAGCTGTGATCTGAAGCGGTGAAATGCMAAAAGGGCGAACCCTCACAGGTTCGCCMTTTTTTGTGGATGCTGGGTAATGTGTGGTGTTTTGRCGGACGCCATCGCGAGCAAGCTCGCTCCCACAGGGATTTGCGRGATGGCTGAGGTCGTGTGCTGAACGAAAAACCTGTGGGAGCGAGCTTGCTCGCGATGGGGCCAGTCCGGCCCACATCAATTCGGAGCTTGAGCGTTGTTGCAGGCCAAGCGGTGAAATGCAAAAAGGGCGAACCCTCACAGGTTCGCCCTTTTTTGTGGATGCTGGGTAATGCGTGGTGTTCTGGCGGACGCCATCGCGAGCAAGCTCGCTCCCACAGGGATTTGCGAGATGGCTGAGGTCGTGTGCTGAACGAAAATACTGTGGGAGGCCAAGCTGTGATCTTAGTGGGTGTGATGCAAAAAGGGCGAACCTTGGTGGGTTCGCCCTTTTTGTTGATGCGGGGTTCTTGCGGACGCCATCGCGAGCAGGCTCGCTCCCACAGGGATTTGCGGGATGGCTGAGGTAGTGTGCTGAACGAAAAACCTGTGGGAGCGAGCTTGCTCGCGATGGGGCCAGACAAGGCCCACATCACATCAGGGGATCAATTGCGCTCCAGCGCATTCACCAGATCATGGAACGCTTCACGATTGGTGTCGTTCAGGCCCATGAGGATTTTGTGCGCTTCGAGCACTTTGATCCGCACCACTTCTTCGGACTGATCCTGGTCTGGCAGGTCGTCCAGGCATTCCGGGCAGGGTATCGGCTTGTCGACGATGTTGAACACCTGCTCGAAGCCCATGGACTGCAGCAGACGGGTGATGTCTTCGTGGGTGGTGACGACGGTCGGCAGCAGGCCGACCTGTTGCCGCGACAGGATCGACAGCTTGGCCAGCAGGCCCAGGGTGGTGCTGTCGATGCTGCGGGTTTCGGTCAAATCGATCACGATCGCGTTGAAATTCTTCGCGGTGAAGATTTTTTCTATAGTCGCATCCAACGCCGAACACAGGGTCAGGCGAACTTCACCGACGAACTTGAGGACGAAGGTGCCGTCCTGCTCGGCGAACTGGATTCTACCAGTACTCATCAAAGATTCCTGCTCAACACCAACAGGGCGATATCATCCGGCATCTCCCCTAGCGTGGCCAATCCAAAAACCTGCCGCAGCCCATCCAGGGT
>NZ_JBGCUL010001215.1:0-1202 GCF_054177685.1 Pseudomonas sp. P5_A2_2 | reverse complement strand
CATCGACCGCGTGAACATCTCGATTGCCGCACCGTTCATGGCCAAGGATCTGGGCCTGGACAAGATCGAAATGGGCCTGATTTTTTCCGCGTTTGCCTGGACCTACGCACTGGCCTTGGTCCCCGCCGGGTTCATCGCCGATCGCTTCGGTTCCCGGTTCACCTACGGTGTATCGCTGATCAGTTGGTCGACGGTCACCGTGTGCCAAGGCTTTGCCACAGGATTCGCTTCGCTGTTCGGGCTGCGCCTGGCGGTCGGTACCATGGAGGCTCCAGCGTTTCCGGCCAACAGCCGAGCGGTCACGGTGTGGTTCCCGGCCCGTGAACGAGGCCTGGCCAGCAGCATTTACGTGTGCGGCCAATATCTGGGCACGGCACTGTTTACCGGCGTGCTGTTATGGCTGGCCACGACCTATGACTGGCGCCATGTTTTCTACAGCACCGGGATACTTGGCATTGTGTTCGGTGTGATCTGGCTGTACCTGTACCGCGATCCGTTGAACTGCAAGAACGTCAGCCAGGAAGAGCTGAAGTACATCGAAGCCGGGGGTGGACTGGTCAAGAGCAGTCAGGAACGCACCCGGTTCAACTGGCGGCAGATCGCCGAGCTGTTCAGTTATCGGCAGATCTGGGCGATTTGCATCGGCAAGTTCGCCAGCACCTCGGCGTTGTACTTCTTCCTGACCTGGTTCCCGACATACCTGATCGAGGAACGCAAGCTGACCATGATCAAGGCCGGGATCTTCGCGGTGCTGCCGTTCGTGGGTGCAACGGTCGGCATTCTGCTGGCCGGCATCGTCTCCGACCTGCTGATACGACGCGGCTATTCAATGTCCTTCGCGCGCAAGTTGCCCTTGGTGGTCGGATCGATGCTGGGCATGTCGATCGTCCTGGTGAATTTCACCGACTCGAACGTGATCTGCATTGCCGTGCTGACCATTGCTTTCTTCGCCCAAGGGATTGCCTCGTCATCGTGGGCAGCCGTATCGGAAGTCGCGCCCAAGGAACTGATCGGCCTGACCGGCGGGATTACCAGCCTGGCCGCCAACATCGGCGGGATCGTCACCCCGATCGTGATTGGCGGCATCGTCCACGCGACAGGCTCGTTTGCCTACGCCTTCTGGTTCATTGGCGGCGTGGCGCTGATTGGCACCCTGTCCTATTCGTTGTTGCTCGGTCGCTTGTATCGCATCGAGCTCAAGG
>NZ_JBGCUL010001214.1:0-1203 GCF_054177685.1 Pseudomonas sp. P5_A2_2 | reverse complement strand
ACCTGATACACCGTGCGGCCCACCACTTCTTCGGCGCGGTAACCGGTCAGGCGGCAGAAACCGTCGTTGACCTCCAGATAGCGTCCGGTGTCGCGCTCGGTGATGGTGATGGCGTCGGGGCTGGAGTGGAACGCCTTGGCGAATTTCTCTTCACTGGCCTTGAGCGCCGCTTCCGAGCGCTGTTGCTGGGTGATATCGCGCAGCGTGGTGACGATGCAGGGCTGGTCGCCGACGCTGATCTGGCGGCTGGAAATCACGCAGGTCAGGACCTGTCCGTCCTTGTGCTGGACGAGTATGGCGACGTTGTTCAGGCCTTGTTCGCGGATCACTTGTTCGATCCGTCGCAGACTTTTCGCTGAAGCGTCCCACAGGCCTATTTCGTCGGCGCTGCGGCCGATCACATCGGCGGTGCTCCAGCCGAAGGTCTGGGTGAAGCTGGAGTTGATTTCAATGAACTGGCCGCTGTCCTGGTGGGTGACGCAAATCGGATCGGGGCTGACCTGGAACAGTGTGGCGAATTTCTCTTCGGAGGCCACCAGCCGTTGTTCGCGCTCCACCTGGTCAGTGATGTCGAGCAATGTACCGGCCATGCGCACCGGCACGCCGTTGTCATCGCGGTAGAGGCGGGCGCGGCTTTCCAGGTAGCGCGAGCTGCCGTCGGGCAATTGCACGCGGTAGGTCAATTGATAGTTGCCGGCCGGGCCTTCACGCAGGCTGCGGTAAGCGTCGCGCATGGTGTCGCGTTCGTTGCCGGGCACGCCTTCGAAAAACTCGTCGAAGGACTCGTGAAAGGGTTTGGCGTCCAGGCCGTGCAGTTGGGCGGCCCGTGCCGATCCGTAGAGCATGCCGCTGGGAATGTGCCAGTCCCAGGTGCCGAGCTGCGCGGAGTCCAGGGCCAGGTCGAGGCGTTCCTGGCTGTCCTTGAGGGCATGTTCGGCGACTTTGCGTTCGGTAGTGTCCAGGAACGTGCTCAGTAGATAGGGCTGGCCTTCGAGCTCGACTTTTTGCGCACTGAGGATACCGTCATGGATCTGGCCATTGCTGGCGCGAAACTGCACTTCCATGCTTACCAGGTCGCCTTTGGCCTTGGTGGCCTTGACCAGATCGGCCCGTTGCTCGGGATACACCCACAACCCCAGTTCCAGGGTGGTGCGGCCGATCGCGTTTTGTACCGGCCAACCGAACAGGCTTTCGAAATACTGG
>NZ_JBGCUL010001213.1:0-1206 GCF_054177685.1 Pseudomonas sp. P5_A2_2 | reverse complement strand
GCAGAAAGCCCTCGGCCATCGGCACACCTTCACGCCCCACCAACAAACAACCGCCTTGTAAGGTGTTGATGACCTCGTCGCCATTGCAGAGACGGCTGCCGACCAGCGCTAAATGGCTATTCCCTTGACCCGCGCCCGTGACGATCTGCGCCGTACGCCCATCGGCGTACAGGACGTAATCGCCTTTCTGTGCCGCACGTACTTTCTGACCGCTGTCCAATGTGAACGTCAGCGGCGATGTCGCTTGCTGGACTACCCCGCCATCGCGGGTTTGGCTACCTTCGGTTGCAAATCGATAAACGGCGCGAGTGGGATGAGCTTCTACGTAAGCCTGCTGCTGGCGAACAACCGCCAGAGCTTCGTCGCAAAAGTGCGCAAGTCGTTCTTCTGTGAAATGGGGGGCGTCAAGACTGCAGAGAAACTCAGGAGAAACTTCGTTGGTATACAAGGGGTGCACAGGTGCATTCATTTGCAACTTCCTTATCGTCATCGGTTTGAGTTGCCTTTCCTTCTCATCTCGGCAGAAGCGCTGAGCAGAGGGAATATTGGGCGACGACGAATAAGACGGTGGGACGCGTGCTGAAAGCAATCCAACGGCATAGCCAAAATGAACGAATAGGAATTTTCGCAATAACAAACAACCCATTTCCTACAKGGAAATTACACAGGCTGCGTGAAAACATAGCAATCTGCGGGACATCTCCCTAGATGTAAGTCATAAAGAAAATTGCTCCGTATCTTTCGATACGGAGCAATTTCTTTGAGCACCGTGCAAATTGCAGGTTTTCACACAGTCTGTGAACAGCCGGTTTTTTTTTGAGTGCAGGAACGCCCTGAATGGCTCAAGCCGCGTGGTAATCCGAATCGTCGCTGCCACTTTTGTCCCGGGGCATGGACGCATTGCCAACGTTTCGTTCATGAGTCTCATGATCCGGCCGGGTGATCTTGAGCGCCCGGTCGGCGACCTTGGCGTTATGCATCAGGCGACAGAACACGGCGGCGACGATGATCGACAGCAATGACCAGATGACAATGACTTTGAGGAGCATGGCGAAACCTCTCGCGGCAAACAATTCTTACGATCGCCAGCGTCCTTGCAGCAAAGGCTACCTATCCATTGTGGCAGGTGTTCATGATCTTGCATTTCCTTGCAGATTTGAACTGTTTATCAGCTATCTACCAAGATGAAGCGACAGTTTCCCGGAC
>NZ_JBGCUL010001212.1:0-1207 GCF_054177685.1 Pseudomonas sp. P5_A2_2 | reverse complement strand
CGCCTGTCCACTACCAGTCCAATCCGGATATKCCCCGCCGCACTCGGTCCAAACGCTTCGCCGGCCAGCACCGAAACGCCATAACCGTCCAGTAGTCGCTCGGCAAAACGCTGGGCCGACAGGCCGGTCTGGCGCACGTCGACCATCACGAACATCCCGCCATCCGGGCGTATCGGCCGCAGGCCCGCGCATCCGTCCAGGCTCGCGCACACCAGGTCGCGACGCTGGCGGTACTCCTCGCGCATCGACGCCACCTCGGGCAGCTCCTCTTCCAGGGCCCGTTGCGCCGCCTTCTGCACGAACTCCGGAATACCGAACAGCATGCACAGCGACAGATGTTCCAGGTGATCGGCCAAGGGCTTGGGCCCGATCACCCAGCCCACCCGCCAGCCACTCATGGCGTGGGATTTGGACAAGCTATTGATGGTCGCGGTGCGTTCGGCCATGTCCGGCAGGCTGGCCGGACTGATGTGGTCGCCCTCGTACAGCAGATCGCTGTACACCTCGTCACTGATCAGCCACACGTCATGCCGAATGCACAACGAAGCCAGTGCCTGCCAGATCTTCAGAGACAGGCTCGCACCGGAAGGATTGTTCGGGCTGTTGAGTAAAATGGCCCGGGTTCGTGGCGTGATCAGCGCCGCGACATCGCCCGGATCGACCCGAAAGCCGTTCTCCGGACACACCGCAACAGGCACGACTTTCGCCCCAATGGCACCGAACACGCCCTCATACGTCACGTACATCGGTTCGGCGACAATTACCTCGTCCCCCGGATCGAGCAGGCATTGCRCCACCGAATACACCGCRCACTGSGCMCCGGGSAWKACGATYACATGCTCGGCATCCACCGCCTGCCCGCTCTGTCGCTGATGGCGACGGGCGATGCTGTCGCGCAACCGACGGTTGCCGCGGACTTCCGAGTAATGGGTGTCACCCGCCAACAAGCTGTCTATAGCGGCTAGAACGATAGGTTGCGGGGTATCGAAATCCGGGTCGCCGACCGAAAGCAGCAGTATATCGACGCCCTGTTCGCGCAATTGCACTGCGCGATTGTGTATCTGCCAGGCCGCGGCGCCTTCACCGGCGATGCGTTGGGTCAAGCCTGAATAGCGCATGTGGTTCTCCAGTCGCGCAGGTTCCTGAGTCAACCCTATCTCAATTCACCAAACGCGCCACCCTGGCATTCAAAATCCCTGGCATGGGA
>NZ_JBGCUL010001211.1:0-1207 GCF_054177685.1 Pseudomonas sp. P5_A2_2 | reverse complement strand
AGCTCACCGCTTTGCTCGTCACCGTCAGTCCGACGAAAGCGAGCTGTCCGTCCACGAAACATTCCCGCTGATCAAGGCGATGAGCGAGCTCAAGCTCGGCGCCGCTTCGGTGGACCTGGGCAAGCTGGCGGCCAAATTCAAGGCCGAAGGCAATGGCCGTACTGCCGAGCAGTTCGTCCGTGAAGAACTGGCTGACGTGGTTGGCCAGCAGAACGCTTCGGCCCGCAAAGGCACCGACGTTGTCCTCTACGGCTTCGGTCGTATCGGCCGTCTGCTGGCGCGCATCCTGATCGAGAAAACCGGTGGTGGCGACGGCCTGCGCCTGCGCGCCATCGTTGTCCGCAAGGGCGCCGAGAACGACCTGGTCAAGCGCGCCAGCCTGCTGCGCCGCGACTCGGTCCATGGCCCGTTCGATGGCACCATCACCATCGATGAAGCCAACAACACCATCACCGCCAACGGCAACCTGATCCAGGTTATCTACGCCAAGAGCCCGGCCGAAGTCGACTACACCCAGTACGGCATCGAAAACGCTCTTATCGTCGACAACACCGGTGTATGGCGTGACGCCGACGGTCTGGGCCAGCACCTGGCCTGCCCGGGCGCTGCCCGCGTGATCCTCACCGCACCTGGCAAGGGCGCGCTGAAGAACATCGTGCACGGCATCAACCATGGCGACATCACCCCTGACGACAAGATCATCTCGGCGGCGTCCTGCACCACCAACGCCATCGTGCCGGTGCTCAAGGCAGTCAACGACAAGTACGGCATCGTCAACGGCCACGTCGAAACCGTTCACTCGTTCACCAACGACCAGAACCTGATCGACAACTTCCACAAGGGCAGCCGTCGTGGCCGCGCCGCGCCGCTGAACATGGTCATCACCGAGACCGGTGCCGCCACCGCAGCCGCCAAGGCGCTGCCAGTGCTCAAGGGCAAGCTGACCGGCAACGCGATTCGCGTGCCTACGCCGAACGTGTCGATGGCTATCCTGAACCTGAACCTGGAAAAGGCCACCACTCGCGAAGAGATCAACGAGTACCTGCGCCAGATGGCCATGCACTCGGACCTGCACAAGCAGATCGACTACGTGAGCTCCCAGGAAGTGGTTTCCACCGACTTCGTCGGCTCGCGCCACGCAGGCGTAGTGGACGCGGAAGCGACCATCACCCAGGATAACCGCGTTGTTCTGTACGTCTGGTACGAC
>NZ_JBGCUL010001210.1:0-1210 GCF_054177685.1 Pseudomonas sp. P5_A2_2 | reverse complement strand
CCAGTCAGCTGTCTGGTCGGCCGCTGCTTCGCCAAGGTCCGGCTGGTAGTTGTGGCTGCGCCTGAAATACCCAAGCCCATGCCCGGTGCGATCAGACCGGTTCCCAGCATCGTGGTTTCGAGTTTCCAGCCCACCCACTGGAAACTCGATGGAGGACACTTGGTTCTGGAGCCCATCCCCAAGCTGCGGTTCTCTTCGTTACTGATGATCCGCGATGCTGCTATCGCTGGCGGTGGTGCAGCCCTCATTCCACAGTCCATCGCATGGAACCAGCTTGCCCGTGGCGAGTTGGTCCAGTGGGGCACGGTATCGGGTGTAGAACCCGAGCTCTGGGTTTTGCACACCTCCAGGCGCCTTGCTGCTCCGAAGGTTCGCGCATTCGTCGATTTCATGTGCGCGAAATACCCGGACATGTCACTGGTTTTAAAGGGATAGAAGCCCACTCCCCAAGACTCGATCCGGAATTGTTTTTTGGGTGTATCAAGCGCAGAAGAGGCTGACTCCGAGCCACGTCACCGAGTTCTTTCTACAGCCGAGGCACTTCGGGCTTACGTTGCGGCAGCAAACGCGCGCTTCAAATCCTCTATCAATGCCTCGACATCCTCCAACCCGATATGCAATCGCAACACCGGACTCAGTGAACGGTCCGTCGCACTTTGGCGATCCTGGGTATCGGCCACGGTAATCAGGCTTTCGAAACCGCCCCAGGAAGCGCCCAGTCCGAACAACTGCAACGCATCGATGAAGCGCTCGACATAAGCGTCGTCCGCTTCGTTGAGCTCAAAGGACAGCAAGCCGTTACTGCCCTTGAAATCCCGTTGCCACAAGGCGTGGCCGGKATGGTCGGGCAAGGCCGGATGGAACACCCGTTTCACCTGCGGTTGCGCTTGCAACCAATGGGCGATTTCCAGCGCCTGGCGCTCGTGYACCTCCAGTCGCGTTGCCAGTGTCCGGGCACCGCGCAGCACCAGATAAGCATCGTCCGGGCTGACGGTGGCGCCAAAGGTGTCGCTCATGACCGCCAGTGGCTGCCAGGTTTCCTCACGGGTGCAGACGCTGCCCATGACCACATCGCTGTGGCCGCACAGGTACTTGGTCAGCGCCATGATCGAGATGTCCGCGCCGAGGGTCAGCGGTCGGTACAGGTAACCCGAGCCCCAGGTGTTGTCGACCGCCAGCAGGATGCCTCGCGGTTTGCACAGGGCGGCGA
>NZ_JBGCUL010001209.1:0-1212 GCF_054177685.1 Pseudomonas sp. P5_A2_2 | reverse complement strand
ATGCTTTTCGGTTTACTCGCGCTGGCGAGCATGACCTTCGGTTCGATCATGCAGAAACGCATCACCGACAATCCCCTCGGCACATTGCCGGTGCAGTATCTGGCCGGACTGCTGTTGTGCGGGATTTTCGTACCCTTCCAGCCGTTTCACTTCGAACACAGCAGCGGTTTCATCCTGCCGGTGCTGTGGATGGGGCTGGTGGTGTCGGTGCTGGCGACACTGTTGCTGTACCGCTTGATCGCCCGGGGCAATCTGGTGAATGTCACCAGCTTGTTTTACCTGGTGCCGGCGGTAACGGCGGTGATGGACTATCTGATCTTCGGGAATCGCCTTGCGCTGTTGAGCCTGTTCGGCATGCTGTTGATCATCGTCGGGCTGGTGTTTGTGTTCCGTAAACCTGCATAAACCCGAGAAGGCCTGGAACAATGCTCCGGGCCTTTTTCATTTGGCCAGTGCGTGCTCGGCCCGCACCGAATTCATGAACGGCTGCATTGCCGAAGACTGAATGCGATGGGGAGATGAGTGCTTCTACCTTGTGATTGTCGGTGTATGGGCTGACGCCATCGCGAGCAAGCTCGCTCCCACAGGGTTCTGCACTGAACACAGAGTTTGTGTACAACACCGACCACTGTGGGAGCGAGCTTGCTCGCGATGACATTTTCTGCATCCCGGCAGCTCTACCGGTCCGCCACCATTTGCGGTTTCACAGCAGCCGGCTTCAACACCAACCACAACGCCACGGCAATCAACATTCCGCCATAGATATGCGCCATCGACAGTGGCTCATCGAGAAACAGCGCGCCCCACAACACGCCGAACAGCGGGATCAAAAAGGTCGTAGTCATCGATTTCACCGGACCAATCGAGCTCAAGAGCCGGAAGTAAACAATGTACGCAAACGCTGTGCATCCCAGACCCAACCCCAGTAACGAGAGCCAGACACTCCAGCCGCCCCAGGTCGCGGGCGGCTGGCTGATCACGCTGTAGCCGAACAGCGGCAGCAGGAACAACGTCGCGCCGAGCATGCTGCCCACTGCCGACAAACGGCTGTCGAGACCACCGGCCTGATCGAGCCAGCGGCGGGCCAGAAACCCCGCAAATCCGTAGCAAGTGGTCGCGAGCAGGCAGGCGACGGCACCCAGCAGCAGTTCCATATTGAACGCCACCGGACCTGCACGGGTCAGCACGCCCACGCCGAACAGCCCCAGGAAC
>NZ_JBGCUL010001208.1:0-1216 GCF_054177685.1 Pseudomonas sp. P5_A2_2 | reverse complement strand
GTTCTCGAGCCTTTTGCTGCATGTGGCTCCATTCCGCGCACGTCATAAAGCTTTTGTGGTCGACCATGCCCCGGCCGTCAAAGCTGACATTGAACGCTTGTTGATGACCGGACTGAGTCAGTTTGTAGTCGAAGCACGTACCGGGTTCGACGGTACGACCGGTGACCGCCAGGGGCTGGYCGCCGATTTGCCGGACTTGCTCCTGTGTCATGCCGGTGTCGACTTTTGCGACCAGCGGCTGGTCCTGGTAGATCGAGTTGGTGCTGCAGCCTGCCAACGCGGTCAGTGCGACAACCAGCGTGAATAGAGGCCTGTTCATGGCAGCGCTCCCGCTATTGAGCCTTGTTGCGGCTAATGACCTTGGCTTTCACTTCCTCGGCATAGCCGGACAGTTTTTCTTCATCACCCTGAAATAAAGAACACAGTCTTTGCACGGCTTGCGCGTCGGCTTCGCTCCCGAGCAGGCGCAATTGCTCCTCGATGCGCAACAGTTCCACTGCCGACCAGCGCAAATCTGACGCCAGCCCTT
The DNA here is from genome assembly GCF_054177685.1 of Pseudomonas sp. P5_A2_2. Classification (NCBI taxonomy): domain Bacteria; kingdom Pseudomonadati; phylum Pseudomonadota; class Gammaproteobacteria; order Pseudomonadales; family Pseudomonadaceae; genus Pseudomonas; species Pseudomonas sp. P5_A2_2. The sequence continues at coordinate 687 of NZ_JBGCUL010001208.1, read as the reverse complement.
GCAGATCACGCCGAAGTTCCTGTTCCGATTCGTTAAGCCACATGATGACCTCCTGAACTCTGCACACCGAAATTTTAGACCTGTTTGCCGGGCTGGATGTTGTGTTTGTCTGAATCGGCGGGGTTTCCTTTGGTCGGGAATTAAAAGTGAACGAGAAAATACGCTGTCCTGCTCAAGAAAGATGGTTGGCGTATCTGAACTCAAGGAACTAACCGGGGGAGCCGATATCAATGACGGTCGCTGAATCGTTGAGGATGGATGTACGGACGACGGCGAGCTACATTTTCTCTTTTCGAATTTAAGGAATCCACATGCGGATGTTGATGGGGGGAGTCGTGCTGGCGTTGCTGGCCGGATGTTCGTTGCCAGCGTCACTGGTACCGGGCGAGCCGAATGTCAGCAAGCACAGCGCGAAGACGCCAAAAGAGTATGCGGCGTGCGTTTTACCGGCCTGGCAAAAGGAAGTAGCGAATACCACCCAGGTTTCGATATCCAACGGATTCCGTATCACCGCGCCCAGTGTGATCACGGCCGACGAAGTGCTGGATATCGTGAAGTACAAGGACGGCAGCCGGATTTCGCTGTATCAGGGGCCACCTTGGGCCAAATCCGGCGATCTGCGCAAAATCGTGCACGACTGCTTGTAAACGCGGGAGAGTGAGAATCGGTCGCCGACTGCTTTTCGCC
>NZ_JBGCUL010001207.1:0-1219 GCF_054177685.1 Pseudomonas sp. P5_A2_2 | reverse complement strand
CGAATGCACTTGATCAACGAATCCAGCGAATACCCCAACCGTGGCGCCAGCGCTTCGGCGCGGGCGATCAGGCCGTCCATGTCCAGTTCCTGATCCAGCTCCGACGGCACGATCAGAATCACGTTGCCCTCCTTCACCGGCAGCTCCCAGTAATGTCGGTGGTACAAACCACGCAACAACGCGGCGCCCAAGGGTTTGCCGTCGTCGGTAGCCCATTGATTGATGACCAGCCAGCCACCCGGATTCAATCGCTTCTGGCAGTTTTCCAGAAAGCTCCAGGCCAGATGCCCGACACCCGGACCGACATCGGTGTAAAGGTCGACGAAAATCAGATCGGCCGGCTCAGCCGTGTCGAGCAGTTCCAGGGCATCGCCAACGCGAATGTACAGGCGCGGATCGTCATCCAGCCCCAGGTACTCGATGGCCAGACGCGGCACGTCCGGGCGTAGTTCGATGGCTTCGACATCTTCCAGCGGCAGGAACTTGAGGCAGGCCTGGGTCAGAGTACCGGCGCCGAGACCGAGAAACAGCGCGCTTTCCGGGTGCTCGTGGCACAGCGCGCCGATCAGCATCGCCCGGGTATAGTCGTACTCGAGCCAGCTCGGATCAGCGGTGAACACGCAGCTTTGCTCGATGGCGTCACCGAACTCGAGAAAACGGTAATCGGCCACTTCCAGCACACGAATCACGCCGAACTCGTCCTGTACCTCGGCGAGCAGATGCTCGACGCGCTCCTCAGTCATTTCATCTCCTGATCGTCACCGGGGCCGGCAACGCAATAACACCGCGTGTAGAGAGCGGCAAAGGCGAGATTGTCGGCGAAGCGACGGGAACAGGTCACGCACTAATTTGCTGATAACATGGAGGTCCGAGCGAAAACACTAGAGACCGTGATGAGCCAACCCTGGAGCCCTGACAGCTGGCGCGCCCTGCCGATCCAGCAACAACCCCAATACCCCGACGCCGCGCATTTGCAGCGGGTCGAGCAGACCCTGGCCAGCTATCCGCCGCTGGTGTTTGCTGGTGAAGCCCGGGAGTTGCGTCGTCAGTTTGCCGAGGTGACCCAAGGCCGCGCGTTTCTGTTGCAGGGTGGCGACTGCGCCGAAAGCTTCGCCGAATTCTCCGCGGCGAAATTCCGCGACACCTTCTAGGTGTTGTTGCAGATGGCGATCGTGATGACGTKTGCCGCCGGCTGCCCCGTGGTCAAGGTCGGGCGCTT
>NZ_JBGCUL010001206.1:0-1219 GCF_054177685.1 Pseudomonas sp. P5_A2_2 | reverse complement strand
CCAACAACCCGGCGGCGGTCRCGGCTGCTGCGGCCAACCCGGGTTCACAGGTGGTCACCAGCCCCGGTCTGGATGGCCTGTTCGGCACCGCCGACGACGTTTCCGTTGTCAATATTCCTAATATCACGCCGGACGCGGGCCTGACCGCGCCCTTCAACGCCTGGATGACCTTCTTCGGCCAGTTCTTCGACCACGGCCTGGACCTGGTCACCAAAGGCGGCAGCGGCACGGTTTTCATTCCGCTACAGCCCGACGATCCACTGTTCGTGCCTGGTAGCCCGACCAACTTCATGGTGTTGACGCGGGCCACCAATCTGCCCGGCGCCGATGGCATCCTCGGCACCGCCGATGACATCCACGATCAGAGCAACACCACCTCGCCGTTTGTCGATCAGAACCAGACCTACAGCTCGCATCCTTCGCACCAGGTATTCCTGCGCGGCTATGAGCTCAACGCCGCCGGCGACCCGGTCGCCACCGGCAAGCTGATCACCAATCGTGACCTGGGTGTCGATGGTGTGTTCGGCACCGCCGACGACGTCGAAATCGGTGGCATGGCCACCTGGAAGGTGGTCAAGGCCCAGGCCCATGATCTGCTCGGGATCAACCTGACCGATGCGGATGTGTTCGACCTGCCGTTGCTGGCAACCGACGCCTATGGCAACTTCATCAAGGGCCCCAACGGCCTTCCGCAAGTCGTGATGAAGGGTCCGGATGGCATTGCCGGCACCGCCGATGACATACTCGTCGAGGGTGATCGGGCCGCGCCAATCAGCCTGACGAACACCGTGCGCACCGGTCACCAGTTCCTCATTGACATCGCCCACAGCGCCGATCCGACCGGCGGCCTGACGCCTGATGCGGACACTGTCATTGGCGGCCCGCAAGCGCCCGGCACCTACGACAACGAGTTGTTGGATGCGCACTTCATCGCCGGCGATGGCCGCGTCAACGAGAACATTGGCCTGACCACCGTTCACTCCGTTTTCCACCACGAGCACAACCGTCTGGTTGATCAGACCAAGGCGACGGTCCTGGCCTCCGCCGACCTCGTCTTCCTGAACCAGTGGCTGATGCCCGACGCMCAACTGACGGCGTTGCCGGTGACGGCGGCCGACATCGCGGCCCTGCACTGGAACGGCGAGCGGTTGTTCCAGGCCGCCAAGTTCGGTACCGAGATGCAGTACCAGCACCTGGTGTTCGAGGAGTTCGCGCGCAC
>NZ_JBGCUL010001205.1:0-1223 GCF_054177685.1 Pseudomonas sp. P5_A2_2 | reverse complement strand
ATTCTAGAAAGGGCACCCTGCGCGGTCAACCTTTCAGAATTGTTGCAACCTTGCGAGATCCCTTTAGAACGTGTCTTTCCACGCTCGAATAGCAGCAAAAACCATATCGGGCGCCGAGTTATCGGTGCCGGTCCGTTCGTCCGCTTTTTCTTTAACGGATGTTTCACCGGAGCGCAAAAACGGGTTCGTGAGCTTTTCCAGCGCCAGTGTCGACGGCAGCGTCATGATCCCGGATTGCCGTTGGCGGGTAACTTTGGCCAGGCGCTCGGCGGTGTCCGGGTTGTTCGGTTCGACGGCCGCCGCAAACTTCAGATTGCCGAGGGTGTATTCGTGGGTGCAGTAGACCAGTGTGTCTTCCGGCAACGCAGCGAGGCGCGTCAGCGAGCTGTACATTTGCTGTGGCGTGCCTTCGAACAACCGCCCGCAGCCGGCGGCAAACAAGGTGTCGCCGCAGAACAGCAAGCCGTGATGGTAATAGGCGATATGCCCCAGGGTGTGGCCAGGGACCGCGAAGATATCGAAGTCCAGGCCGAGAACGCTGACCTTGTCGTTGTCCTTGAGCGCAACGTCCCGAGCCGGGATTTTTTCGCTGGCCGGGCCATAGACTTTCGCGTTTGTCGCTTTCTTCAGCAACTCGACGCCGCCGACGTGGTCATGATGGTGGTGAGTGATCAAAATATCACTCAGTACCCAACCCGGATTGGCCGCGAGCCAGGCTTGTACCGGGGCGGCATCACCCGGATCGACGACCGCGCAGCGCTTGCTGCCGTGGTCTTGTAACAACCAGATGTAGTTGTCGGTGAAGGCGGGCAGGGCAGTGATCTGTATCATCGTCGGATTCGCCAAGCGGAAAACAATGGCGCATCTTAGAACTTCCTGGCGTGTTGGAGAATGCAATGACTGATAAAGCGTTCGCACAGGCTGATCCTGACTGGCTCGCGTTGATCGGCGCGGCCCGCGAGTGGCTGGCCGGTCCCATCGGGCAATTTCTGCTGGACGAAGAGCGGCGCATGCTCGAAGACGAGCTCGGGCGGTTCTTTGGTGGTTATCTGGTGCATTACGGCCCCTCGGCCCAAACCCCGCCGTCAGCCCCGCAGGTGCAGCGCAATGTGCGCCTTGGCGCGCCGTTGCCGGGGGTCGAGATCGTCTGCGAGGAACAGGCCTGGCCGTTGAGCGAGCATGCTGCCGACGTGGTGGTGCTGCAACATGGCCTGGATTTCTGC
>NZ_JBGCUL010000050.1:0-13662 GCF_054177685.1 Pseudomonas sp. P5_A2_2 | reverse complement strand
CATAACCGCCGGGTACATTGTGCTTTTCCACCACCAGTACCTTCTGGCCTCGCTGCGCCATAAGGCTGGCACTCGCCAGCGCGCCAAGGCCCGCGCCGACGAAAACGGTATCGTATTCTTGATTCATTACATTTCCAGGCTCTGCGGCCAGATCCGGACAGCTAAATCAGACCGTCAGGCCGCCGTCGATTACGAATGTCTGACCGGTGATGTAGTCGGCCCGGGTCGACAGCAGAAAGCTGGCCAAGGCCGCCACTTCACGCACTTCACCGAAGCGCCTGAGGGGGATGGTGTCAGTGATCGACTTGCGCACCGGGTCGGCGATCTGCTCGACCATCTCCGTGGCAATGAAACCTGGGGCGATGGCGTTGACGTTGATCTTGAACCGCGCCAATTCCAGGGMCATGGTCTTGGTAATGCCGATCATCGCCGCCTTGGTCGCTGAATAACTCAACTGTCCCTTGTTACCCTTGAACCCACTGACGGAGGACATGTGCAAGATCTTGCCGCGACGCTCGGCGGCCATCGCCGGCGCCAGGCATTTACTGAAATACACCGCCGAATCGAGGTTGGTCGCAACCACATCGCGGTAACGCTCGATATCGAACTTCAGCAACAGCTGATCGCCGGTCACCCCCATGTTGTTGATCAAGCCGTAGGGCTCGCCGAGGGTCTCCACCAACTGTGCACACACCGCCTCGACCGAACCGTGGTCCCGCCCGTCACAGGCATGCCCAAGGGCCCAGCCACCGCTGGCCGCCACTTCCCGCTCCAGTTGCAAAGCCGCGTCGGCCGAGGACTGGTAGGTGAAAGCGACCTGATACCCTTCCCGTGCCAGGGCCGAGACCAGTGCGCGTCCAATGCCACGACTGCCGCCACTGACCAGCACCCATTTGCCGTTTGAAGACTGCTGAACATCCATGATCTACATCCTTTAGCCTGATGGTCCTTGCCGTTGTTACGCGGGCACGACGGGTGTTTGAGCTTCTGCACGATTGAAGAAATCGAAGATTTCCTCGAAGTAGCGGTCCCGATGCTTCTTGTGGTTTTCCAAGTGACGACAGCCCTCGAAACCGACCATATGTAGCGCCTCGCAATCCAGGCTGAGCCCCGCCACGCTGGCAGCCGGGATAAAGCGGTCGTTGAGCCCGTAGAAATAGGCGATCGGTAGATCGCGCACGCCCTGCAACGAGTGATCAATGGCACAGGTCCCCGTGGGGACCGCCAGACGGCTGCCGCTGATCCAGCGCATAGCGAGTCGCAGCGGTCCGCGGGTGAAGTAGCTGCGCACCGAAACCGGCACACTGTCCAGCACCGCCGAGGTAAAGGGCGTGGTATCGCGCGCCAGGGCATGGGACAGGTGATAGCCGCCAAACGAACAGCCCACCAGGTGGATGGGCAGGCCGGGGTTGTCCCGGATCACTCGCCGGGCAATCGCCAGCACATCGTCGGCAAACGCGTGGCCGCCGATGGTGCTGCGGCCGAAGCCTTTGAAGTTGAAGGCGACCACGTGATAACCCTGGTCGAGAAACGCCTGATCCAGTTTGTTCTCGAAAAAGTAATGCATGCCGTACTTGAGGAACGGATGGCACAAGAGCACCACGCCCCGAGGGTGCATGGCGGTGGTGCGCAGGGACGCCCCCTCGAGCCGGCTGCCGTCGCGTGCGACTTCGACAAAGCCTGCCGCACGACTTGGCACGTCGCGCTTCCAGCCTTGTACCTGGCGGAACATTGTCCGGATGAACAGCTTGGAAATGGCGACACCCAGCCAACCGGTCGATTGCTCGTTTTTGCTCATGCTCGCTTCCATTGTCTGGCCTTCATCTCGGCATAACCGAATGCCGCTTCGTAACTGGGACCCGCCACCCAGGCGCTGAGGAACTGCACGCCCTGCACCGGGAAGCCGTGATGGAATACATGGCCGCTGAGATCGGTACCCACCATCGCCCCATAACCCGAACCGTCGGTGTTGTTGGTGAAGCGCACATAGGTGTGGGGCGTGGCAACCTCGGTATGCAGCACATGTCCGCGCAGCCCCGGCACCTGGCTCAACAGACGCTCCACCAGGGTGTCGCTGGCCCGTTGTTTCTTGGCGCGGTATTGCGCTGTGCGGCGCTGCGGCCAATGGGCGATCGAGTCGAGCACGTTGATACACACCACCAGGCCCGCAGCCGGGTCCAGGGCGTGATAGTTGGTGACCTCGATCGGCGACATCTCCCAGAATGCCCGCTCACTGAGCGCCGCCTCATAACCGCTGCGTTCGGCGGCCATGCGCAGCTCGGCGCCTGCCGCCGGATCACCGGCGAACAGCATCGATTCGCTATGCAACAGGCCAAGTTGCGCCGGTGGCAGGTCGGTCACCAGGTACACCGTGGTGGTCGAGCGTGCCGGTTTCAGCGCGGTGAGTTTCTCCCGAGTGGCCGCCAGCTCCACATCCGCCGCGAACAGCGACTGCACCGCGTAGTGCGGTGAAGCGTTGATGTACACCCGCGAAGAATGGAATACGCCACGATTGGTGCTGACGCCCGTGGCATTGCCTTGCCCATCGGTGAGCACCCCATCGACACCTGTGCTGAGCAGGATCTGCCCACCGGCCTGTTCAATCCGCTGCGCCAGCAGATTGGACAGGTGCTGGGAGGAGCCCTTGACATAGGCGTTGCCACGGTTGAGCGTGGCGTACACCACATGCAGGTAGTACAGGTAGCCCAGGTCTTCCGAGTAGCCACCGACGTAGATTCCCGGTGCCGCCAGGATCTCGATCAGGTACGGATCGTCGAACAGCTCGTGCAACGCCTGACGCACGGTCTTGTGCTTCAGGTTGCGATGCGCGAAACGCAACTGGGCCATGTCCGGCTCAAAGGTGCCGTCCAGCATCTGGAACTGGTAGTAGCCGTTGCGCCCGTAAGTTCGAACGTGCTCGAAGAAGGTCGCGATGGCCTCGGCCTGATGGGGAAAGCGCTCGACCAACAGCTGTTGCACACCGTCCGCGTCATTGGCCAGCGGCAGCGCCATGCCGTCCTGGTAGGCGCAGAAGTAGTCCTGGGGATAGACCAGGTCCAGTGTCTCTTCCAGCTCCAGATTACGCAGGATACGGATCAGGTTGCCGCCCTCGGCCATGCCACTGAGCTTATGCAGGCTGCAGTCGAACACCGCGTCCTGTTTCGGCCGACTGAACGTGGAGGCATACCCGCCGACAACAATATGCTTGTCGACTACCAGCAAGCGCACCCCGGGGTCACGTTTGACCAGCATGGCCGCACAGGCCAGGCTGGTGATCCCGGCACCGACGAAGATCGCATCCCAGGACGGCTGGCTCATTGGCGCAGCCCCAACTTGTCGACCCAGGCGTAGATCTCGGCAAAGCGCATGGCATTGAGCCGGGCGTTGTGGGCCGAGCGCCAGACCTCCTCGATCTTCGCCTTGTCATCCACCGCGATCGGAAACTCAAACGAGGTGTGCCGGGCGATTTCCGGGTTATAGGTGAACATGTCGATCAACGCCGGAATGATTCTGCGACTCATGGCCTTCACCTGGGCGATGGACTCCGGGCTGGCCGTTTCAAAGAACGACTCGCTGATCCAGCGACCGAAGGCGATGTGCCGGGCCTCGTCATGATGATGCTCACGGAACATGGTACGGGTCATAGGTTCGATGCCTGGGCCCTGGGACGTGTGCATCGCACCCATTTCCGCGACCCACTCGATCAGCAGAGTGAACAGCACGCCCACCGCGGGCTCCATTTTCGGCAGTGTCTCGGTCAGCAATTCGTAGAGACCCACCGGCGGGTTCCACAATTGCAGGCCGGCCTTGCCCATGAAGCGCTTGAAGGTCAGGGTGTGAACGATCTCCTCCTTGGAGAAGATCATCAGGTACTCCTGCAGGTCCTGGGAGATGCGATCGTGGAATTGGGTGACATAACCCATGTACAGCGGCGGAATAGTCTGCTCCAGCCAGATGAACATGGAGATGTCACGGCCGGTTTCCAGCCAGGCCAGTTCCAGCTTCTGTGCCTCGCTCAGGCCTTCACAGAAACGAGTGCCGTTGATCCACAGATGATCGGGGTCCTTCGGGTACAGGCTGCGATCGACCTCCTGGTCCCAGGGCAATACGGTCGCGTGGTCCATGGTCTTGTGGTGCGAGACCTCGCTCAGCTTGCGGACCTTCGATTCCCTTGCTTCTGAAATGGTGAATACACTATTGGTCTGCGTGGGCATTCCCTTGCTCCTATCCGTAACGGTAGCCCTGCCAGTCAGGCAGGGACGGCGGCCGATTCCTTGAACTCGACCACGAACTCGCACAGCTGGCGCAGCGTGGAAATCTTGCGGCTGGCGAACGAATCGGGATCCAGCGCCACGCCGATCTTCTTCTGCACCACCAGCTGCATCTCGACGAAGTCCAGGCTATCGAACGCCATCGATTCGATGTTGGTATCGAGGGTCACATCGTTTTCGTCGACATCCTTGAGTTCCAGAATGAGGTCGCGAACAACAGTAAATACTTTCTCTACAGTGGTCATTGCACAGCTCCTTGGTGGGTTGAAAGTGTCTTTGCCATCAGCCCGAGAGTGATGGTCATCACGTGGCGATCGCTGACATGCACCCCAAGATCGAGGGTGCCCACGGCCTTGCCTGGGCTTTCAATCAGGTGGATGTTGTCGATCTCACAGCGAATATCGGTCTGCAACTTGCCCAGCGAGCGCAGCGACGTGCAGAAGGTGATCTGGTGACTGGTCTGCACCACCAGGTGATCAGACAGTTCCTCAAGCCGCTCCGGCCGCTGTCGTTGACGGAACKGCGGGGACAGGCAATCGAAGATCACTCCCAGATGGTTACGAATGAAGTGGGAAAAGATCAGTGCATCGAGCGCGACCCAATCATCGACCCCCCGGCCCAGGTCATCACGAAACTGTGCGAGCCAGGCCGCGACCTCCTCGCGTGCCAGCAGGAAGCCCGGGGTTGTGGATAACCAGACCGGCGCTTCGACGATACGTACATGGCCGATCATGTGTTCACTGTCGCCGCCGCTCGAGTGCAACTTGAACCCCGTGCTGTCGCTGCGCTCGCGGGTCGACAGGGCTACCGGGCTGTCGCGCAGCACCGGAGCCTTGAGCAGCGCCTTGAACTGCATCCAGTCCTGGGGCAGCACCTGATTGACGCGCCCCATGCGATGCTTGACCGGCAGTAGCGCGAGCATGCCATGCACCACCACATCGGCTGCGTCCATGCGGCGCGCCGCCTCACGGTCGAAGTGGATCGGGTTGCGATCACCGGAGAGGCCGGCCCAGGCCTCGATCTGCTCGGCTCCGAATTGCAACTGCATGATCAGACCACCTTGCGCAGCATGATGCCGGCGTTGGCACCACCGAAGCCGAAGCTCAGGTTCAGCACGTTATTCAGGGTCTGCCCATGCAGATGCTCGTTGGGCACGTAGTTGAGGTCGCAGTCAGGATCGGCCTCATCCATGTGGATAGTCGCCGGGATGGTGCCACGGGCCATGGCCTTGAGGCAGAAGACCGCCTCCATGGAACCGGCGGCACCGATCAGGTGGCCGGTGTAGGACTTGGTGCTGGACATCGGAATGCCGTATGCGGCGTCCCCCAGGGCCAGCTTGATCGAGCGGGTTTCGTTGACATCGTTGAGCGGTGTCGAGGTGCCGTGCAGGTTGACGTAGTCGATCTGCGATGCCTGCACGCCTGCCTGCTTGCAGACGTCATTGATCACCCGTACCCGGGCCTGCATGTCTTCGGCCGGGGCTGTCATGTCGTAGGCGTCCGAATAGTTAGCGTAGCCGGTGATCTCGCCGAGAATCTTCACGCCCCGTGCCCGGGCCGACTCATAGTCCTCCAGGCATAACACAGCCGCGCCCTCGGAGAGCACGAAGCCGCTGCGTCCCTTGCTGAACGGGCAGCAGGCCAGGCGCGTGTTTTCCTGCTCTTTGCTCAGGGCCTGGATGACATCCACCGACCAGACGTTGAACTGCTCTTTCAAGGACTCACTGCCACCAGCGATCATCACCTTGGCGCGGCCGCTGCGAATCGCCTCGTAAGCCTCACCAATGGCGATGGTGCCCGTGGCGCAGGCTGCAACCGGGCTGTTCTGGATACCACGCATGTTCCAGTTCATGGTGATACCGGCGGTTGCGGCATTGCACATCGACATGACGGTGGCGAAGGAAGTGGAGATGCCGTGCTTACGGTATTCGTTGTTATTGCAGTTGGCGGTGTCGAGCCCACCCCAACCGGTGCCCAGGATCACGCCGCGATCAAAGGGCGAGACGATCTCATCCAGGGGCGTATCACCGAACGCCATGCGGATCGCCTCGTGGGTGGCCACCAGGCTGTATTTGGCGAACAACGGCAACATCTTGGAGATTTTCTTCGAAAACGGACGCATCGCTTCACGACCGAAGTCATCGATAAAGCCAAAGTAACGCGCATGGATGCTCGGATCGTCGAACCTGTGCTGACGGTAACCGACCTGGTAATCCATCATTGCGTCCCAGATAGCGTCGACATTCTCGCCGAGCGAGCAGATGGCGCCATAACCGGTTACAACGACCCGGCGCGGTTCTGAAGAAGCGGACTTTTCCATGATCTTCCCTGTTTCGATGTCTTGACTGGAATGCCGCACAGCGTGAAGAAGCCTGATCCAGACGCTCAGACTGTCATTGGCATGTTCGGCGATATAGGCAAGTGGAGCACTCGCAAGTACAAGCCATGACGCCTTGGCTGGAACATTTGTCCAACATTGAGAATGTTCAGCGCTGCGGCGTCATAGGGGGCTTAACCACTGCCCGGCATAAGTTGCCGTAGTTACCCAGAGAGAACAACTGTATCTAGGTACAGATAGCGCGATGAAAATCAAATTATGCAACCTGCAACTGCACCTAAGTACAGGTTGCCGCTGGGCGGACATTGATAAACTAACAATGGTCGCGCGATTGATTTTTCGTACCCGGAAGTTCATTCCCCGCGACCTGTACGAGCCGCACCACTTAGTACTTAAGTACCAGTTCCCATGGAAGAACGTTAATAACATGAAAGCTATCGAGTTTCACGCGCTTGACTATAGTGCGACGCCCCACGCTTGGGTCGCCGACTTGTATCGCCTGCGCAAGGAAGTATTCGCTGATCGTTTAAGTTGGAAGGTCAATATAAATAACGGCATCGAGTTCGATGAATACGACAGCGAGCGGACGACCTACCTGATCGGTACCTGGGAGGGTGTCCCCTTGGCCGGCCTGCGCCTGATCAGCACTCTGGATCCCTATATGGTCGAAGGGCCGTTCCGTGATTTTTTCCGCTGCGAGCCGCCCAAGCACGCGCTGATGGCCGAGTCCAGTCGCTTCTTCGTCGACAAGGTCCGATCACGCCAACACGGCCTGGCCCAGGTACCGCTGACCGAAATGCTGCTTTTTTGCATGCACAACTATGCCGCAGGCAGTGGCCTGGAATCGATCATCACCGTGGTCAGCAATGCCATGGGACGGGTCGTACGCAACGCCGGCTGGCACTATGAAGTGCTGGATACCGGCGAAGCCTCTCCGGGGGAAAAGGTGCTGCTGCTGAACATGCCGGTAACCGAGTTCAATCGTCAGCGGCTGATGTCCAGTATTGCGCGCAAGCAACCCTTGTCATCCACGCAGGCAAGCCAGTGGCCGCATCGTCTGCACATCCGCGACACACCGCTCGGTTAGCCCAAGCGGATCAGCGCCTGAATCAGAGGATGCCTTGGCGCTGAGCCTCATAAACCGCCTGCTTGGCATTGCAGACCTGCAGTTTTCCGGAAATGTTGGACATGTGAAATTTGACCGTACGCTCGGAAATCGCGCAGATCAGCGCGATTTCCCGGTAGGACTTGCCCATCATCACCCACTTGAGCACCTCCATCTCCTTGCCCGAAAGTGGCCCACTCTGAAGTTTGGAAAACAGTTCATCCACCGTCCGCAGGCTCAACAGTCGGCTATGAAAGCGGATCAGTGCCATCTGTATCTGCCCCTGCTGGTCGGCCATGCGGCGATCGAAGTCGGCTTGCTGCCCGCCGTTGCAAAGACTCAACGAACTGAACACTCCACAGGGGTCATGCAGGATAAAGGTGGCGCCGGAGCAGATCCGGTATTGGCTGGAACGTCGAAACAACTCCCGACTCTTGTCACAGGAAACGGCCTGGAGCGCATCACTCCAAGAAAATGGCGCGCAACTTTTAAGACCGTGATGAATGATCGGATCGATCAAATGATAGTTGGCTCCCTTATAGGCTTTCAGCCAGGGCGATGGATAATTTGAAACAATAAGGGGAGCCGCTTCACGATTTCGAGGAACAGCAAAGTAGGCATAGCTTAATCCCTGAAGGTCCCCCAACAGGTTTTCAAGTTCGGATTGTAAACAGACGCTTGAATGACTCTCGTCGGCCGGGACGAAATCAGAGTATTTGAATTGACTATCCATGTTATGAGCTCATTATCCTCCAGGATTACCTCGACTCTGCGGAAACGGCGAAGACAATGCAAGATTTTTCATTATACCTGGCGCGTGAGTGCGTAGCACTGACATACAAGGCGGTTAATTCCGGTACGCTGGCGGGCTATATTCGACTATGACCTAAGGCAAACTCCGCGTTGAAGAACGCGTCGCCATCCAGCTCGGCCACGATCAGTCAGCGCGACGGTCGTCGGGCGCGGGTGATTTTACTGGCGGCTCAAGGCCGTTCGCGCAACGAGATTGCCCGGTTGACCGGTCTCTGCGTTGTGTCAGTCACGCGCTGGTGCAAGCGTTTTCAAGAGCTGCGTCTGCAAGGCCTGGTGGATCTGCCCGGACAAGGTCGCAAGCCATCCTTGCCGGCCGAAGCGTTGAAACGAACCCTTGAGCAAGTCACTCAGCCGCGTATCGGTCAGCCTCGCTGGAGCTGTCGAAGCATGGCTCGAGTCGCCGGCATTTCACCGGCCAGCGTCCAGCGGATATGGGCCGCCAACGACATTCACTCAACTTGCTACAGCCCAGATCGAGCAGTTGAGCGATCACCTCGTCATGCCGAAGCAGTTCTTCGTAAGTGATCGGTGACTCCTCCAAGAGATCATCTTTTTAAGGATGATGACCTGATCCAAATCAGCTCCAGCCCACACTCCAGCCCACACCCTGGATGATGGCTTCCGGTAACATCAGTTGGAATACAAAAGACAAAAATCAAGTATCCACATGCTTTATAAGGATTTTTTATCAAGCAATCAGACAGCAATAGAACTCAAAATACGTCAAAATAGCGGACATCGCCTCCGCCATCTTTATACAACAAAGCCCTGATTATTCAGGGCTTTGTCGTTTCCGGTGTTTGGCGAAAATCTCGCCGCTCGACAAGCGTTCCATAATTTGCTCAAGAAAATTATAGCTTCCGCTAAATTGACCAGCCCGACAGCGATCAGCTCTTCGTGTCAGCCCTGTCATATCGTCGTCACATCCACCCAGCACAATGGCATCAGCCAAARGGATTTGGCCCATCTACAGAGAGCCCGGCCGACGCCGGGCTTTTTCATTGCTACGACATGTTTTTCACGAAACGCTCACAAGATGGAGCGCAGATTGGATGAACAAAAGGATTTGACCCCAAACAGAAGGCCCGCCATTGAGCGGGCCTTTTGCTGCCTGGATTGAGCGCGTGAGGAACCAATTTCAATCCTTCACAAGATGAAACTGGCGGCCAGAAGCAGAACTGACAGCGAACCCGGCCATTACGCTGTGGTCACAACAGATGATGGCAGCGCAAATGTTCAGTGGCCGCAGACCAAGGTCGCAAACCAACTTCATTCAAGAGCGATGCCTGCAATTCACACACTTCAGGGTGCGCCGGATAACCTCAGCGGATTCGGTTCCTGCCTGACGCAGGCGCTTGCCACTGCTCTCATCCAATGCTCCCTCAGCGGAGTAGGCAAATGACTCAATCAATGCGGTTCTTCCTGTTGATCTTCCTCGTGACGGCATCATTGGCATCGGCCGGTCTCCTGAACACCGCAGGAGCGGCCACCGCCGTGGATCTGAATGCCGACTCTCGACAAGCGTTGCAAACGCTCTACAAGACTAATCCTTTTTCCGAAACCATCTCGCACAACGCCAAAGCGGTGCTTGTTTTCCCGAACATCATAAAGGCCGGTCTTGTGTTCGGCGGCAGCTATGGCGAAGGCGTACTGATGAAAGGCTCGAAAGTCGAGAGTTACTACAACTCCGTCAGCGGTTCATGGGGGCTGCAGATCGGCGCCCAATCGTATGGCTATGTGGTTTTCCTGATGACCGATAAAGCCGTGAAATATGTAGCCGACACCAAGGGCTGGGAAATCGGTGTAGGACCAACGGTTGTTTTAGTGAATGCAGGGGTTGCGAAGAACCTGTCCAGCTCGACGCTCAAAGACGACGCCTACGCGTTCATCTTCGACCAGCAAGGGTTGATGGCGGGGGTCAGCATCGAGGGAACGAAGATTTCTCAGATCAAGCGCTAGCGTCAGCCGTTTGATTGACCATCGGGAGCGTAATGGCGGCCTATGCCAACCCGGATGGGTTTTCCCGTTCAGGCCAGGCTGTCCTCACGCCTGGCGCACGGACGTAGCTGATGATCGGGAAGCAGACGAAAGGAGCAGCAGGATCGATGCCGCAAGGATAGGCTCAAAGAAAGAGTGTGCCTCAGCCCTGATCTGGCCAGGTACGATCTCAAATACGCCTCTTGCTACAGGGGAACCGAGATGACGGGGAAAACTGCGCACCAATGCTCGCCATGGATCCTGCTTTTCCTGCTCGCCATCGACCTGGCACTGACAGCGGGATGTTCAGGCAAAGCCGCCACGGCTCGCTATCCCGCCCCAAACACGGGTTCAACCTGCTATGCAAAAGCCCTCCCGACTGTCGGCGAAGGCGGCCTCGCCTGGGCGGAGACCCTGGACATGGCTCGCCAGAAATCCCTGGATAATTGCATCCGCTATGCGGGCCGATCCGGCGGCACGCCGAATACCTGCCAAGTGGTGATGGCAGAATGTAAGCATTGATAGAGCGTTTTTTCATTTCTGCGCCGCTTTTGCATTTCTGTGCGACAGATCCCACTTCAGGGGCTCCCGTTTCACACGCTCGTGGTGGTAGTTTGCAAATGTTTCTGATCAAACGATCAGATATTTCTTACAAACCACCTGCAAAGGAATGCCCCCAGCAATGGATTTTTCCCTCAAGCACCTGGCTGCGACCAGCCTTATGCTCGCCAGCCTTTCATCGTTCACCACCGCTGCCCACGCCAACAACACGCCGCAACAGAGCGCGATCATCCTCAAGACCTTCAGTGATGCATCGGTCAAGGATTTCAGACAGTTCCTGGACGACTTGTCCAAGAGCGATATCGCCAAAACCGACAACCTCGGCCCGGCCATCCGTGCATTCCTCGATAACAAGACGCTTAGCGCCGGGCAGCAAAACGAAATCCATCGCCTGCTTGGCCTCTATGCCCGTGTGAAATACGGCAGCGCGGCCACCGAAACCTTGAAGGAGCTGGTGGCCATTCCAACCGTGCGCGTGGAAGGTGTTGACCAGCACGACAATCCTGAATTTCTCAAGATTGCCGAGAAGATCAAGGGCCTCGCCCGGGCGTTCAACCTGAACTTTCGCAACATCGATAACCGCGTCTATGAAATCTCCCTGGAAGGCGCTGGCGATGAAGTCGTGGGCATTCACGCCCATGCCGATGTGGTGCCGGTGACGCCGGAAAACTGGGTGCTGCAGGACGGCACCCGCCTCGATCCGTTCAAGGTCACCCTGATCGGTGATCGCATGTATGGCCGCGGCACCGAGGATGACAAGAACGGCATCGTGGTGGCGCTCTACGCCATGAAGATCATCAAGGAAGAGCAGCTGCCGCTGGCCCGCAACTTCAAGTTGCTGGTCGACACCACCGAAGAGACAACGGGCGACGCCATCCCCTACTACTTCGAACGCAACCCGACCCCCAACTACAACCTGGCGCTGGATGGCGGCTACCCGGTAGTGATCGCCGAGAAAGGCTACGGCACGGTCATGGCCAGCTTCGCCAAACGCAAGGCTCAAGGCAAAGGTGCGCAAATCACCTCGATGACCGGCGGCCTGGCCACCAACCAGATTCCGTCGACATCGGTCGCGACCCTGGTGACCGACAAGCCCGCCGAACTGGCCGTCAGCCTGCAAAAGGCCGGCACCGACTATGCCAAGCGCAATGGCGGCAACTTCGAGGTCGCCGCCAAAGTCGACGGCAAGGACGTCAAACTGACGGTCACCGGTGTGTCCGCCCACTCCTCCGAGCCCGAGTCCGGCGTCAACCCGGTGGCGAGGATGCTCGACTTCATCAATAGCCTCGACGGCAAGGTCGCGCTCAAGCACAACCAGATCACTGACGCCGCCCGCTACGCCGCCGACAACTGGGGGCTGGACTACCTGGGTGGCAAGTTGGGGGTCGGTTTTGCCGATGAATTCATGGGCCCGCTGACCACGTCCCTGACCTATGTCGGGATGGACGACAAAGCCTTCAAACTCGCGGTCAACCTGCGCGTGCCGAAGGGCAAGACGCCGGAAGTGCTCAAATCCGAAATCGCCGGAAAACTGGACGCCTGGAGCAAGAAGACCAGCATCGCACCAACCTTTGACCTGTCGATTGCCGAACCGATGTTCCGCAACCCCGAGGGTGAATGGGTCAAGGCCCTGCTCGCGGTGGCCAGCGAAAACCTCGGCATGGAACACAAGTTCGGCACCTCCGCCGGCGCCACGTCCGTGCATGAACTGCCCAACGGCGTGCAGTTCGGCCTGGCCATGCCGGAGGTCAAATACACCGGTCACAACGACAACGAGTTCAAGACCACCGCGCAGTTCCTGCTGGACCTGCAGATCGTGACCGAGATGATGGGCCGCATCGGGCAATTGCCGAAACTCTGATCCCCCTTCGGACCCGTCGCCCTGGCGGGTCCTTTGCTTTCACTCCCATTCCCAAGTCACATGCCGGCCCTTGTAGGAGCGAGCCTGCTCGCGAAAAACCAGAGGACGCCGCGGTAAGTCTGGTTTCCCGCGTCCTCGTTGGCCTCCATCGCGAGCAAGCTCGCTCCTACGGATCGATTTGATCCAGCACTCGGTTCGCCGTGATCTCCGCCAGCATCACACTGTTGGAAATGCCCAGCAGCGCATTGCACGACCCACCGTCCAGCAGAGGCTTCCGGACTCGGATTTCACGTAGAAGCGGGCAAAAAAGGCGTTTTCACCAGTCAATGGTCAGGCAGTTTGAGCAGACCGACTTTTTCAACAGAATCAGCCAAGACCAGACATCGAGAGAGCAAACCTCAAAGGGGCCGCACACTGACGCCGTTAACTATTTAAACAGCGGCTCCCTAGAACTTTTTCCTGTTTATCGGTCTATGTGCATAGGCACATCCGCTCGCTAAGCGCGAACCCGCAACCGGTTGGCCACACGCCCAGAAATCAATCAGAGGTTGTCTTCATTCATGAAATTCCATGACCCACGGATGGTGCTCTTCGGCCTGTTCGCGTTCGCGGCAGTGGGCTCGGCATCAGCAACACAGATGAAGACCTCAACCCCTGTTTTCGCACCTGAAGTCACAGCCGTTCAGGTTCCGGTCCAGGCTGCCGGCAACCCTTGGCCGACCCTGGCCAGTATGGCC
>NZ_JBGCUL010001204.1:0-1225 GCF_054177685.1 Pseudomonas sp. P5_A2_2 | reverse complement strand
CCGGTTTGGCGATTAGACATGGTGTATCTCCAAGAAACATATATTTTCAGTAGTACTGTGCTGCTCAGGCCAACTGGGCACACCCGGGTATCATAGTCGAAATGTTCGGTTTGGGAGCCCCCCGGACGAGCTGTTTGCCGATCAGTCGCGGTTTCTTTATGTCTTGAAATGGCTGAAAGCCCCGTTTTATAAGGCTCTTAGCCGAAAGTAAAGACGATAAAAAAAGCTGTAAAACCTGCATGAATTGTACGAAATGACCCGTTTCGAGTGCTTTTTGCCAGTAAAACAGGGCTTGAGAACATGGATCTGTGCTTATTTTTTGGCTTTGTTATCAGCTTTGCAGGCTGCAATTTGGCCAAAGGCTTTCTGTTTCAGGGCGTCGCTGGCTTTGTTGTCCATCAATGCCTGAATGTCGCTGGCCGGGAACGACTTGATCGCATCGGCACCACAAGCGCAGTGGGCCTTGGCCGCCGCCTCACCGATTTGTTGCGCGGCCGCGGGAACGCACTGARACATGTACTTCTCGCGTTCACCTTTTGGCCATTCGGCGTGGGCGGCCAGCGGCAGCAGCAGAACGATTGGTGCAACTACAGCGAATAAACGATTCAGATGCATGCCAGGATGCTCCTATGGGGTCAATGTCTTGTTATCTGAGCGCTAATGCGCGGCTCAAGTTCATCACTCTGGCATAAAAACGCCTGATTTACCGCGTTGGAAAACCTCTGCGCAGCTACTACCGTTCATCTGTGCTAGCATGCCTCGCTCGGGCGTTTGCAGGCTCCGACGGACCTTCAGTCCCGGCAGCGGCAGATGCGCGATTAACCCTGATTTGAATCCCAGTCACTCTGGTTCGGTTTTCCGGTTGGCCGCAAGGCTCCTGCCGCTGTAAGGCAGGCGTTCGTCATTGAATGGCCTGGACCGGATCTTGTACTGGCTCATCCCAACCCACGTGACCTTTGGTAGGGGTCACCACTAGGAGAGGAGGCGCCATGCCAACTATTACTCTTCCCGACGGCAGTCAACGTTCATTCGATCACCCGGTTTCCGTAGCCGAGGTCGCCGCATCCATCGGTGCAGGCCTGGCCAAGGCCACCGTGGCCGGCAAGGTCAATGGCAAGCTGGTCGACGCCAGCGACATCATCGACAGCGATGCGTCGCTGCAAATCATCACGCCAAAGGATGAAGAGGGGCTGGAGATCATTCGCCACTCTTGCGCCCACCTGGT
>NZ_JBGCUL010001203.1:0-1225 GCF_054177685.1 Pseudomonas sp. P5_A2_2 | reverse complement strand
GCTTGGCTTTCAGCCTGATTCAGGTGAAGTTTCGAACATCTCGAATACAAACACCATGTAAAAAACTCCAATTCCAGGGGGCGAAGGCGGGGGCTGACAAAGTGATCGAAAGCCTAAATGACAGGAAAAACCAAGGGCACAGTCCAGGCTGAGGCGGGCTCTGTGTAAATCATCCATGGCTTGACGTTATTTTCGGTCAGGAATCGTACTACAAACCTGCGAGAAAGTTCCCGCAAATCAAAAAAAAGATCGCCAGTTGACGATCCTTTTTCCTGACCCGCAGGACAGCTTCAACTTCAGCCAAACAACCAATAGGCCAACAATCCCGATACCGCTACCGCCAATATCGGCCGCAATACGCGATACGCCTTGGGATTACGGCGTTTCCACTGTTTGACCACACCGCTGAATTTATCGCTGGAGTTCTTGCTCCAGGCGTAAGCCTTGTTGATCCCGCCCACACGCTCGTCATCGAGGTTTTGCGGCGCAGTTGCACGGCCCAGCCATGCGCTGATACTGCGATTGATGCGGGTCATTAAGCGATTGCTCAGCGGACGTTCGATGTCGCAGAACAGGATGACGCGGGTCTTTTCCGTTTCATTCTTGACCCAGTGCACGTAGGTTTCGTCGAACATCACGTCTTCCCCATCGCGCCAGGCGTAAACCTGACCGTCGACAAAGATGCGGCAATCGTCGGAGTTCGGTGTCGACAGCCCCAGGTGATAACGCAGGGAGCCGGCAAACGGATCGCGATGCGGGTTGAGGTGGCTGCCACCCGGCAGCAGCGCAAACATGGCGCCCTTGACGTTGGGAATGCTGCTGACCAGTTCCACGGTTCTCGGACACAAGGTTTCGGCAGAAGGCAGCGGTTTGTCATACCACTTGAGGTAGAAACGCTTCCAGCCCTTCTTGAAGARCGAACCAAAACCGGCGTCGTTGTTCTTTGCCGCCGCACGGATATAGCCCTCGTCGAACAAGTGCATCGCTTCGTCGCGAATCACCTCCCAGTTGTCCCTGAGCACATCCAGTTCCGGGAACTTGCTGCGATCCAGATACGGTTTCGAAGGCACGCCGGAAAACAGGTACATCAAGGCGTTATAGGGTGCGAACAGTGCCGAATGGTTAACGAACTGGCGCAACACCGGCAGACGCGCCTTGCCGCGTAAATGCACATAGAGGGTGCTGCCGAGAAACAGCAGCAACAACGAGGCCTTCGCGGCAAACG
>NZ_JBGCUL010001202.1:0-1229 GCF_054177685.1 Pseudomonas sp. P5_A2_2 | reverse complement strand
ACCACTGGGGAAGATAACGATGCTCTTGGCGATGTGGGCCTGCAGGCGACGCATCGCAGCGGTCAGCGATTGAGCGTCAACCGGTTCGTTCCCGAGTGGCAACCAGTAGCGCGCACCGCGGGCGTCGTTGGCGTGCAAGACGTCCGTTCCGTCAGCGGTGCGATGCAATTGGGCATACAGCACCAGCTTGCGTTTGATCCGGGCCTTTTCAATCTCCCAGTCCAGAACCGAGGGTGTCGGACTACGTCCGGATTCGTCGCTCAGGTTTTGCGCATTGAGTGTATCGGGCAGGAGTGCAAGCTCATGCAAGCGTCGTTCGGCGGTGCGCTTGGTGTCAGCTTGTTTGAGTTGATTGAGATGGACAAAGGCCTGCTGTGTATCCCATACCACTGGGGCATCGAGGCCAAGAAGATCGGGGTTTGCCACTGGATATCTTCCTTGTCGCAAAATGTTGATTTTGCTTTTTCTGATTCTGATTATTATGTTTTATCGAGGGTTTTCGATTTGTTTTGCCATTAAATCACAAATTGCGACACTGGCTCATTGAAAGTTTATGTGCCTGCACCACAATGCCGTGTCGGGCAGTAATCCATTGCCATTCTTGTGCAGCGCTGGTTATAGTCAGTCTTCGGCAGGTTCATGACCTGCTTTTCCACTCCTGAAAAAGATCAGCCCAATGCCTGCATCCCTCATCAACGCGGTAGTCGATTCAGCGGTCAACGCTGGCGTCGTGCCGTGCGGGAACCAGCAGCCCGGGCAGATCAGTCATTACCCCCCTCCTGTCAGTCGCACGCCAGTGTGCGCGGTGGTCTCACCGCCAGGCGTAGGCATTTCGGGCTGATCAGCTGCTTTCTGCTGTTCCCCTGCCTCCCTGAAAAAACGACTGAATTTCAGCTTCGGCTGAGTTGGCTTTTTGCCTGACTACAGGTGGTATTCATGTTTGTCCTTTCGAAAAAGTCCGCGCTCGCGGCGGCGTCCACGAGCCTGTTCGTTCTGCTGTGGAGCAGCGGGGCGATTTTCTCCAAATGGGGGCTGGCTCACGCGTCACCCTTCGCCTTCTTGATATTTCGTTTCGTCATCGCCCTAGGCGGCTTGGTGTTGCTGGTGCCGTTGCTCAAGCTGAAGTTGCCCAAGGGCGGCAAACCGATGCTGTATGCGATGGCCACCGGCGTGGTGTTGTTGGGGGCTTATCAGATTTTTTATCTGCTGGCCCTGGACCTTAAAGAAAG
>NZ_JBGCUL010001201.1:0-1229 GCF_054177685.1 Pseudomonas sp. P5_A2_2 | reverse complement strand
CGCTCAGGCACGGTATAGAAACGTCATAACAACAAGTCGATTGAATCGCGCAGTGCCCGGAGGTTCGACTCCGGGCCAGGCGCAAAAATCGCCGGAGACAACCATGAATGCAAAATGCATCGCCAGGTCCAAGTCGTCGCCAACCCCGTCGGGTGCGCAGCTTTGTGCCGCTCCATCACACCTTATCGATTCCGGGCTCGCCCTGGGCCTTTTCTGCCGAAAGATTCCTCTTGAGTTTGCCGCGTCGACCATCAGACCTGGGCGTCCGTACGCCTGATTGATGGCTGTCCTGTGTCCACGCGAACAAGAGAAACCGTGTGAGCGCCGTTTAAGACGGCTTCGCACTTAGCTGATCAAAGAATTGCAGAAGGGTGTTCACATGCAAACAGAATCCTTTGTGAGTTTTCGCAATGTGCAGAAGAGCTACGACGGCGAAAACCTCGTGGTCAAAAACTTCAATCTGGATATTCAGCGCGGCGAATTCATCACCATGCTTGGGCCGTCCGGCTCTGGAAAGACAACGTGCCTGATGATGCTGGCGGGTTTTGAAACCGTCACTCACGGGGAAATCTCCGTCGACCGCCAGCCGGTCAACGACATCTCGCCACAGAAGCGCGGTATCGGCATGGTCTTTCAAAACTATGCCTTGTTCCCGCACATGACCATTGCTGAGAACCTGGCTTTTCCGCTCAAGGTGCGCGGCCTGTCTTCAAGCGACATCCAGGACAAAGTCAAGAAGTCCCTGGACATGGTCGCCATGGGCCCGCTGGGCAATCGCATGCCCGCACAACTGTCCGGTGGGCAGAAACAACGAGTGGCCCTGGCTCGGGCGCTGATTTTTGAACCTCGCCTGGTGCTCATGGACGAGCCGCTCGGCGCGCTCGACAAACAACTGCGCGAGCAAATGCAGTACGAGATCAAGCGTCTTTCCAAGCAACTTGGCATTACCGTTGTTTACGTCACCCACGATCAGACTGAAGCACTGACCATGTCTGATCGCATTGCGGTGTTCAACGATGGTGTGGTTCAGCAACTGGCCAATCCGTCCGACCTGTACGAGAAACCCGAGACCGCCTTCGTTGCCAGCTTCATCGGTGAAAACAACCGGCTGACGGGGGAGGTCATCGAGCGCGACKGGGATTACTGCCAAGTGCAAGTCGGCAACCTTCGGTTGAAGGCCGTTGGGTCGAAATCCGCGAGTACCGCCCGTGGCACGAAAACCACCTTGT
>NZ_JBGCUL010001200.1:0-1229 GCF_054177685.1 Pseudomonas sp. P5_A2_2 | reverse complement strand
ACGTAGGACGCCACCACTTTGCTGATCTGGCGGTCGGTCAGCAGTACGCCGAGGCCGAAACCGTCGACGCCGCAGTTGTTGGAAACCACGGTGAGGTYGCGAGTACCTTTGCGCTTGATCTCGTTGATCAGGTTTTCCGGGATGCCGCACAGGCCGAAGCCGCCAGCGATCACGGTCATGCCGTCTTCAAGACCTGCCAGGGCTTCCTCGTAGGAACTCACGCGCTTGTCGAAACCTGCCATATGCACCTCTTTTATTCTTTGTGGGCGGCTGGCTAGCCGAATGGGAGGGAGTGTCTCGCTGCAAGATTCATTTGTTAAGTTGTTTTTTAGAGCGGATTGATTGATAAAGCTCAATAATGTGCTGCCCCGTCCTTTTCAGCTTAGAACCTGTAGCTTACAACTGGAGCATTGCCCCATGACCGTCAAGCAGATCCGCGCCTTTCTGGCGGTGGCCCAGAGCCTGAGCTTTGCCGTGGCCTGCGAGCGCCTGCACTTGTCGCAATCGGCCCTGAGCCTGACCATCAAGGCGCTGGAGGAAGGCCTGGGCGGGCGCTTGTTCACCCGCAACACGCGTAACGTGGCACTCACCGCCGAAGGCGAATCCCTGCTGCCGCTCGCGCGCCGGTTGATCGCCGACTGGGACAATGTCGAGGATGAAATGCGCCAACGCTTCACCCTGCAGCGCGGTCGCGTGACCCTGGCGGCGATGCCATCGTTCGCCGGCAACCTGCTGCCGCCGATCCTCAAGACGTTCCGCGCCCGTTATCCGAACGTCAACGTGACGGTCAATGACGTGATCAACGAGCAGGTGCTGGAAATGGTCCGTGACCGCCAGGTTGAACTGGGGGTGGCGTTCGAGCCGACCATGAGTTCGTCGCTGCAATTCACGCCGTTGTACATCGACCGATTCGTTGCAGTGGTGCCCCGGGATTCGACACTGGCCGAACTCGATGACATCGACTGGCAAACCCTGCTCAAGGAACCGTTCATTACCTTGCAGCGACCGTCCACGGTGCGGGTCATGCTTGAAGAGCATTTGCAGGCCCGGGGCATGAAACTGCCGGTGGAGTTTGAAAGCCATCAACTGGCGACGGTCGGGCGCATGGTTGCCAGTGGCCTGGGCGTGAGCGCGGTGCCGGCCTTGTGTGCCGGGCAGATGCGTGAGCTGGGCGCGCGTTGCATTACCTTGCGCGATCCGGTGGTGGAGCGGGCGCTTGGGGTGTTGAC
>NZ_JBGCUL010001199.1:0-1230 GCF_054177685.1 Pseudomonas sp. P5_A2_2 | reverse complement strand
GAATACGTACCGGTCGACAAAGACAACAAGGCTGCAGGGTTTGCCAAAACCGAACAACTGATCGATGAGTACCGCGCGGACTGCATCGTCCTCGCGCGTTACATGCAGATCCTGCCGCAGAACCTGTGTGAAAAATACCGCCATAAAGTCATCAACATCCACCACAGCTTCCTGCCCTCGTTCATCGGCGCAAAGCCGTATCACCAGGCATCCCGTCGTGGGGTAAAGCTGATCGGCGCGACCTGTCACTACGTGACCGAAGACCTCGACGAGGGGCCGATCATTGAGCAGGACGTCGCGCGCGTCAGCCACGAACAGTCTGTCGATGATCTTGTGCGGTTAGGCAAAGACGTCGAAAAAACCGTATTGGCCCGTGKGCTTCGAAACCATCTCGAAGATCGCGTGCTCGTGTACGGCAATAAAACCATCGTGTTCTAAGCACCCCCCAATCGTCGAGCCAGTTGCCCTGCCTGGGGTGCTGGCCCTGGAGTTTTAAAATGAGCAATACCGTTCCGAGTTCGGCTCGTGTCGTCATCGTCGGTGGTGGGGTTATCGGGTGCAGCGTTGCATACCACCTGACCAAACTGGGCATCAAGGATGTCGTGCTGCTGGAGCGCAAGACGCTGACCTGCGGCACGACCTGGCATGCTGCCGGCCTGGTGCCGACCCTGCGCGCGACCTACAACATGAGCATGCTGGCGAAGTACAGCGCTGGCCTCTACGAGGGCCTTGAAGCAGAAACCGGTCAGGCCACTGGCTTCGTGCGTAACGGTTCCTTGAGCGTCGCGACTCACCAGGAACGTTTCACCGAACTCAAGCGCGGCGCGTCGATGGCCAAGCTTTGTGGCTTTCCCTGTGAAGTGGTCAACCCTGAGCAAGCGCTTGACCTGTGGCCGCTGCTGAACATCGAAGACATCGTCGGCGGCGTGTATTTGCCGTTGGACGGTGTGGTCAACCCGGTTGACGTCACCCAGGCACTCGCCAAGGGTGCTCGAATGGGCGGCGCTAAAATCATTGAAAACACCCAGGTCCTGGACATCAAGATCAAGGATGGCAAGGCCGCCGGTGTCGTCACGGCTCAGGGCGATATCGACGCTGAGTTCGTGGTGAACTGCGCCGGTATGTGGGCGCGTAATTTCGGCAAGAAAGCCGGGGTCAACATTCCCCTCCACGCCGCAGAACACTACTACGTGGTCACGGAGCCGATGCCGGAAATCAACGGCATCATGC
>NZ_JBGCUL010001198.1:0-1234 GCF_054177685.1 Pseudomonas sp. P5_A2_2 | reverse complement strand
GCTCAGCGCCTGGTGTTTTTGGTGTCCCGAGGTCAGCCGGATGCTTTCCGGCAGGGTCGGGGAGTGGTCGATCTGCGATGAGTTGCCCCGGCCGTGGGCATTTCGGCGCAGCTCGCAGAGCTGCACCACCGCCGTCAGGTAACGATTCCTCTCGGTGGTCGAGAGCGGGAGCACCATGTATTCCCATACGCTGGAGCGCATGGCCCATACAGCCAGTTCCTCCGAGTGTTGCACGRTGAACATGGTGATCGGGATGGTGGGGGTGGTGCGTTTGATCTCCAGCAATAGCCTCAAGCCTGGAGTGTCGGGGCGATCAAAATGGACGCAGATCATGTCTGCCAGTTCCGCGATGGGCAGCACGGAGTTTTTCGCCAGTCTGCAGTCGCAGGTACTCTCGAACTGCGCGATGAGTTCTTTCGTGGACCGATCATGAGTCAGATCGAACCACAGGAGCGATGGCCTTTTGGTCAAATTGGACGTCATGTCTCTACTCTGGGGTTCTTGGTGACTCTCTTAGCTAAGGAGTATTGCCAAGGTGCCATCACTTTGCAGATTTAATCCTGATAGGAAAGACGATTTTTAGTTGCTTTCGCTATATAGGTTGCCTGGAAGGCAGCCTCGGGCGAGTGTTTGTTGGTGTGTTTTCGACGAGCCCGGGTTGAACCGTTTGTCGCTTGTGAATTATTGATAATCGCCATTGCTTTGCCACGCCTTGTTTACCCCTCCCATGACTTCTGCAAAGGCCAATGACCCGTATTTGGCCACCCCGCAAAAAAGTCCTAGCGATGTGCAAAATCTTACTAACGCCCATGCCTTGCCCCTGACTAGGGTTACATCAGGCAGCGCAGAAAGTACTGCCTCAGAAAAAACAACATTCGAGTGAGGTGGGCAAAATGATCATGCAAACAATCAAGGCTTCGGTAGTGAAATTTGCCAAAGACGAAGATGGTCTGACCATTGTGGAGTATGCGGTGGCCGGCGGTTTGATTACGGTTGCTGTCGCCGCAATCTTCGTGAAGCTTGGAACCGCGGTGACTACCCAAATCACAGCGCTGTGCAAGGCTGCCAATGGCAACGTTGCGTGCCCTTAACCAACTTTGGGTGTGGGGACATGCGACGTCCATGGAGCAACCGGTTGTTATTGATTTGCTGATAGAGCTGCCGGATTACTCAATGGATTTCGCGCTGTCCCTGCCAGTGTAGTTCTGAGACTTATGACTGCTGAAGTGAGGTG
>NZ_JBGCUL010001197.1:0-1238 GCF_054177685.1 Pseudomonas sp. P5_A2_2 | reverse complement strand
GCGTGATGAAACCCACGGCATCGGCGAGGATTGCGATCATCCCCGGCAGGAACAACTGACGGAAAGTACGACGCGCCGCCGTCAGGGCGTTGTCCGCCTCACTCGATTGCAGGGCGATCCCGTTGATTTTCTGTACGCCGTGGGAAATACCGATGGCGAAGATCAGGAACGGTACCAGCATCGAGTAAGGATCGAGCCCGAAGCCGAAGAAGTGCATCAACCCCAGTTGCCAGACCACTGCCACCAATGTCGTGCTCAACACCGCGACGGTACTGCGCAGGCAGTTGGTGAACCACAGCAAGAGGATCAGGGTGATGACGAAGGCGACACCGAAGAACATCACCACCATCACCAGGCCATCGATCAGGTCACCGACTTTCTTGGCGAAACCGACGATGTGGATCTTCACATTCGGGTTCTGTACTTCGAACTTGGTGCGGATCTTGTCTTCAAGCTCGTGGGAGAACTGGCGGTAGTCCAGCGCCAGCAACTTGCCCTGGTCCTGCGGGTCCGGGAAGGACTCCAGCAACGGAATGTCGACGATGCTCGACTTGAAATCGTTGGACACCAGGCGCCCGACCTGGCCGGACTTGAGCACGTTGTTGCGCAGCAAATCGAGGCTGGCTTGGGAGCCATTGTAGCTCTGCGGGATCACCTCACCGCCAGCGAAGCCCTCTTCCGTCACTTCGGTCCAGCGTACGCTCGGGCTCCACAGCGACTTGAGGCCGGAACGGTCGACACCGGAGATGTAGAACACCTCATCGTTGATCTGACGCAGGGTCTCCATGTACTCCTTGGAGAAGATGTCGCCATTGGTGGCTTCCACCGAGATCCGCACGGTGTTGCCCAGGTTCGCCAGATCGTTGCGGTGCTCCATCATCTTCTGGATGAAGGGATGCTCCAGCGGGATCATTTTTTCGAAGCTGGTGGACGGACGGATCAGCGTCGCCTGCCAGAACAGGAAAATACTGACCAGCAGGCAGATCGTGATCACTGCCGGGCGGTTGTTGAAGATCAGGCGCTCGAGGAACGTCGCCTTGTCCTGGTGATGAGTACTCAAGGAAGTCATAGCTCCGCCTTCTTGTTATTAACCCGGCTCATTTGCCCGCTTTTTATTTGCCAAGCTCAGTGCCGTCAGGCGAAGTGACGCGAACGCCGCCCTGCCCGGCCAGAACCAGATTGCCATTGCCTGCCACAGTCACTGCCGAGACGGAAATACGGTCCGCACGATTGACCAC
>NZ_JBGCUL010001196.1:0-1239 GCF_054177685.1 Pseudomonas sp. P5_A2_2 | reverse complement strand
TCGGCCATGGTCATGGCCTCTTCCTGGTCGTGGGTCACCATCACGCAGGTCACGCCGACGCGCTCGATGATCTCCACCAGCTCAAGCTGCATCTGCGAACGCAGCTTTTTATCCAGTGCGCCCATCGGTTCGTCGAGCAGCAGCAGCTTCGGACGCTTGGCCAGGGAACGGGCCAGGGCCACGCGCTGACGCTGGCCGCCGGACAGTTGGTGCGGTTTGCGCTTGGCGTACTGGGTCATGTGCACCAGGCGCAGCATCTCCTGCACACGGGCTTCGATTTCGGCCGCTGGCAAACGGTCCTGCTTGAGGCCGAAGGCGATGTTCTGCGCCACCGTCATGTGCGGGAACAGCGCGTAGGACTGGAACATCATGTTGATCGGTCGTTCGTACGGCGGCATGTCGGTGATGTCGACACCGTCGAGCAGAATCCGGCCTTCGGTCGGGCGCTCGAAGCCGGCGAGCATGCGCAGCAGGGTCGATTTGCCGGAACCGGAGCCACCGAGCAGGGCGAAGATTTCACCCTGGTGGATTTCCAGGGACACATCGTCCACGGCGGTGGTTTCGTCGAACTTCTTGGTGACGCGATCGATTTTCACCAATACCTTTTTCGGTGCCTGGTGACCTTCAAGAGCCTTCCTGTAGATGCTGGAGGCGTTTGCCATGTGAAACTCCCAACAGGTTTCAGTCGCCCGGCCAACACGGCCCGGCTTAATAGTGGATTGCAAACCCGTGAAGCCGGTCCGCGCTGATCCCTTGTAGGAGCGAGCCTGCTCGCGATGGTCGCCAACGATGACGCGTTCATGCTGAAAAAACGCGGCGTTCTGCAGTCCATCGCGAGCAGGTCGGATCGCCGCACCGTCGCTCCTACAGGATCAAGCCTGCGCCTGACCCTCGGCCAGGAAGAACCAGGTTTCCAGCACGGAATCCGGGTTCAACGAAACGCTTTCAATGCCCTGCTCCATCAGCCACTTGGCCAGGTCCGGGTGGTCCGAAGGGCCCTGACCACAGATGCCGATGTATTTGCCGGCCTTGTTGCACGCGGCAATGGCGTTGGCCAACAGCTTCTTGACCGCCGGGTTACGCTCATCGAACAGGTGCGCAATGATCCCGGAGTCACGGTCCAGGCCCAGGGTCAACTGGGTCAGGTCGTTGGAGCCGATGGAGAAGCCGTCGAAGAACTCGAGGAATTCTTCAGCCAGGATGGCGTTGGACGGCAGTTCGCACATCATGATCACACGC
>NZ_JBGCUL010001195.1:0-1240 GCF_054177685.1 Pseudomonas sp. P5_A2_2 | reverse complement strand
GTGCTTAATGCCTAACGACTGGATAGAGGGCATCCCGACGCAAACGAATGTCTCCTTCTGGCCGATTGTCGCCTGTTGCGATGGGCTGAAATCGACCCAGGCTGCCGGTCAGCAATGGCTAAAATTGACCGATTGCCGCCCCTCGCCAAGGGCAGCAATCTACCACTTGCCGCCACTCATCGATGGTAACGAACCACTCCCCCTCATCTTCGTCACACCACTGCTGCTTCAATCGTTCTGGAACGCCAGGCATAAGCCAACACCATCAGCAACCCCAGAGCAGCCATCGCCGCTCCGGCCAGGGAAATCGCCGGATAACCCAGACCAGCGTTGATCACCGCTCCGCCCAGCGCTGCGCCAATCGCGTTGCCAAAATTGAAGGCGCCAATGTTCACCGCAGAGGCAAGATTGGGCGCGTCCTTCGCTGCTTCCATGACGCGCATCTGTAGCGGCGGCACCAGGGCGAAACTGGCGATACCCCATATCAGGATGGCCAGAGCAGCCGGCACCGTCCAACGCATCAGCAGGGTGAACGCCAGCAAGACGAGAATCAGAACGCTTAGCGAGACGATCAAGGTGCGATCTATCGAGCGGTCGGCGGCCATGCCGCCCCACATATTGCCCAGCGTCAACCCCACACCAAAAAGCACCAGCATGGCGGTGATGTAGGCGGTGGAACTATTGGTCTCGCTGCTGAGGATCGGCGCGATGTAGGTGAAGACGGTAAACATTGCGCTCGATCCGACTACGGTCAGGGCCAACGCGCCCAGCACCGGACCACGCCCCAGTACCCGAATTTCGGCCATTACACCGACGCTTTGCGGCGTCTTCAGGTTAGGCAGGGCGAACCACAACGCGGCCATGGTCACCACGCCGAGGCCGGTAATTCCCCAGAAAGCGGTGCGCCAACCGAACAGTTCACCAAACCAGGCGGCCAGCGGCACACCGCCGATGGTCGCCAGGGTCAGGCCCATGAACATCGCCGCAACCGCCCCGGCACGTTTCTCCGGGGCGACCACGCTGGCGGCGACGATGGAGCCAACGCCAAAAAATGCACCATGGTTCAGTGAGGTCACCACCCTGGCGACCATGAGGCTGTAGTAATCGGTGGCCAGGGCTGACATCAGATTACCCAGGGTGAAAATCGCCATGAGCCCGATCAGCAGATAGCGCCGGGGAATCCTGCCGGTGGTCAGGGTCATCAGCGGTGCGCCGAGCAATACGCCCAGCGCATAAGCAC
>NZ_JBGCUL010001194.1:0-1241 GCF_054177685.1 Pseudomonas sp. P5_A2_2 | reverse complement strand
GTGTACTCCTCGGGCGACTTGCTGGTCTGCAAGGTCAGC
This sequence comes from Pseudomonas sp. P5_A2_2, assembly GCF_054177685.1. Lineage (NCBI taxonomy): Bacteria > Pseudomonadati > Pseudomonadota > Gammaproteobacteria > Pseudomonadales > Pseudomonadaceae > Pseudomonas > Pseudomonas sp. P5_A2_2. The sequence continues at coordinate 1,202 of NZ_JBGCUL010001194.1, read as the reverse complement.
GTCGGATCGTTCGGCGTGGCACAACCGGCCAGCAGCAGCGGGGCGAAGGCCAGGGTGGGGGCAAAAAAAGTACGCATGAATCAGGTCCTGAAAAGAAATCAACGGTGATTTGGGTTGCCCGCCGCTCAATGGTCGTCGAGCTAATTAATTGATTGCTGCGGTTAATCCGGCTGATACCAGCGCCTTCAACGACGCATCGAACTGTTTCAGCGCGGTCAGTTGCAGGTCGCGTTGCTGTTCGATTTGCGTGGCGATCTCGGGGGCGGCCTTGTCATGCACCCACACCGACGGCAGTTGTTTTTCCACCGCGCCTTCGGCCTTGCCGATGTACTGCAAGTTGGCGTCGTAGAACCGCGCGGCGAAACGCGCCTCGACCCGATCGTTACGCTGGGTCAGCAACTGGTTGTGGGTATCGAGCATCACCACCACATCGGGATGGGCCTGCACCAGGGCATCGAGGTTGTCGTAGACGGTCACCGACAGAAAGGTGTGGTGCAGCGAACTCATCAGCCAGTCGATGGCCAGGTCCGGATCGGAGCTGTTGACGAACGCCTGGCGAATCCGCGCATCCAGTGCGTTCTTCGCGCCGTTCACCGCCACCGAGTGGTATTGCTCAAGGTATTGCAGGTTTTCCACGGTGTCTTCGCTGTAAAGCACTCCGACCGTCTGCCCGTATTGCAACCCGCCCTGGCTCCCAGTGATGGGCGGCAGATGGCAGGTGCGCGCGTCCTCGGCGTAGGCCGATGCGGTGCATGCAACGCTGCCCAGCAACAGGGCAATCACAGCCAGTCGGGTCAAGATTTTCATCGCGCGGGTTCCTTGAGCAGCGTGTTCAATGCAGGCGATTTTCCGCCTTTGCGCAAAAAACAGAACTTGCGATTCTTGATGGTGACTATTGACTGAACCGATAGTGCGGGGCCGCTAGCGCATGCCTCTGGCGCAAACTTACCGGTCAATGTCGAACAAGCGGCTGTGCCGGGCGCCCACGGTTGATTACAGTGGCGACTGCCCTCAAAACCTGATCAAGGAACGAAACAATGGTGACCTGCTACCTCAAATACGTGCTCGATCCCTACCAGCTCGAAGCGTTCGAACACTACGGCAAGTTGTGGATTCCCCTGGTGGAAAAGTTCGGCGGCCAGCACCACGGCTACTTTTTGCCCTCGGAGGGCGCCAACAACATCGCCCTGGCGCTGTTCACC
>NZ_JBGCUL010001193.1:0-1242 GCF_054177685.1 Pseudomonas sp. P5_A2_2 | reverse complement strand
CGGCGCCTGTGTCTGCAATAGACCCAAGGATTGTCGCGGGGATACTTCTAAGACAGCGTTTTTCTGAAAAACAGCACGGCCGCCAGGTAAATTTTGTGTAAGGTCTGTACCGACTTTCTTAGCGACCTGTGTAAGCCCGTGTAATCACGCTTATATGATCGATCAGAACCCGATGGAGGACTAATCCCGTCCATCCGAAAAGTGCATTTGAAGGAGCTTTCCCATGCAGATGAACCCCAACAAAGACACCCAGCTGTGCATGTCCCTTTCAGGGCGTCCCGGGAACTTTGGTCTGCGTTTTCACAATCATCTGTATGAACAACTGGGCCTGAATTTTTACTACAAGGCCTTTGCCAGCCAGGACCTGCCGGGCGCCGTTGCCGGCATTCGCGCCTTGCGGATTCGTGGTTGTGGCGTGTCGATGCCGTTCAAGGAAGCCTGCATTGCCCTGGTGGATGAACTCGACGCCTCGGCCGCCGCCATTCAATCGATCAACACCATCGTCAACACCGACGGTCATCTCAAGGCCTACAACACCGATTACATCGCCGTGGCCCAGTTGCTGGAAAAACACCAGGTGCCGAGGAACTCGACCTTTGCCCTGCGCGGCAGCGGTGGCATGGCCAAGGCCGTGGCGAGCGCCTTGCGCGATGGCGGCTATGAAAACGGCCTGATCGTGGCCCGCAACGAGCGTGCCGGCCAGGCGCTGGCGCAGTCGCTGGGGTATGAGTGGCAGGCAGAGCTGGGCAATCGTCGCCCGCAGATGCTGGTCAACGTCACCCCGATCGGCATGACGGGAGGGCCGGAGGCCGAACAACTGGCCTTTGAGGCTGATGTGATCGAAAAAGCGGAAACTGTCTTCGATGTGGTGGCGATTCCGTCGGAAACGCCGTTGATCGTGCGTGCTCGTGCCGCAGGCAAGCGGGTCATCACCGGTCTGGAAGTGATCGCGATCCAGGCACTGGAGCAATTTGTGCTCTATACCGGCGTACGACCGACGGACGAGCAATTCCACAAGGCCGTGGCGTTTGCCCGCAGCTAGGAGGTATCCATGCATCCGCCCATTCTCAATCTGAATTCGATTGAACTTGAACCGCTGCCCGAAGCGTTTGCGCCGACCGGTGAAACCGCCGGTCGCTATCAACAGCGTCTGGCCCGTGTCGGTCAGCAACTGGGGGCGCAAAAGCTGGGTTATCGCCTGTATGTGCTGGAGCCAGGCATGCGCGGCAGCCCGTTTCACAG
>NZ_JBGCUL010001192.1:0-1242 GCF_054177685.1 Pseudomonas sp. P5_A2_2 | reverse complement strand
GGGTATGACCGGCCAATCGGGCAAAGGTGCGAAAGTCGCGCTGCGAACCTGCATCGGTGGCGATGACCTTGAGCACCGCACCACTGGCCAGCCGGTTGAGCTCCATCTTGGCCTTGAGCAACGGCAACGGGCAATTCAGGCCGCTGGCGTCGAGTTCAACGTCATGCTCTACAGCGTCGGTCATTGCATCACTCCGGGTCAGGTGGTTGAGTTGCCTAGAATATCTGGTCGCAACGCCTGTGTCCGGCTACAGTAAGGTCTTTGTCGACTAAGGCTTTGTGCATGACATTTTTGCGCCCTACCCTGCTGACGCTCGCTTGCCTGCTCGCCTCACCGGGCTTTGCCGACGACCTGCCGTCACTCGGCGACGCCAGTTCTGCCATTGTCTCGCCGCAACAGRAATACCAGCTCGGCCGCGCCTGGCTGGCCATGTTGCGCAGCCAGGTTTCACAGCTCAACGATCCGCAACTCAAGAATTACGTGGAATCCAGCGTCTACCGACTGGTGGAGACCAGCCAGGTCACTGACCGGCGCCTGGAGTTCATCCTGATCAACAGCCCGCAGCTCAACGCCTTTGCGGCACCCGGCGGGATCGTCGGGGTCAACGGTGGCCTGTTCCTCTACGCCCAGACCGAAGGCGAATACGCTTCGGTACTGGCGCACGAACTGGCTCACTTGTCGCAACGCCACTTTGCCCGGGGCGTCGAAGCGCAACAACGCATGCAAGTACCGATGATGGCTGCATTGCTGGCCGGCATCGTGGTTGCAGCCGCAGGTGGCGGTAACGCCGGGATTGCAGCCATTGCCGGCACACAGGCCGCAGCCATCCAGGAACAGCGGCGATTCTCCCGCCAGAACGAGCAGGAAGCCGACCGTATCGGCATCCTCAATCTGGAAAAGGCCGGTTACGATCCCCGCTCGATGCCCAGCATGTTCGAGCGCCTGGGGCGTCAGTACCGCTACGATGCCAAGCCACCGGAATTTCTGCTGACTCACCCGGTCACCGAATCGCGTATCGCCGACACCCGCAACCGCGCCGAACAGTTTCCAAAGGGAGGTATCGAAGACAGCATGCGCTACCAACTGATCCGCGCACGCGTTCAACTGATCTATGAAGAAACCCCGGGACTTGGCGCCAAGCGCTTCCGCGCCCAGCTCGACGAGAACCCGAAAAACGACGTAGCACGCTACGGCCTGGCGATCGCCCAGATCAAGGGCGGCCAACTGAACGAAGCACGGGAA
>NZ_JBGCUL010001191.1:0-1243 GCF_054177685.1 Pseudomonas sp. P5_A2_2 | reverse complement strand
GGCCTACAACGTCGACCTGAGCTTCACACAGCAACTGCTCATCTTGCTGACGCTGATGATCACCAGCAAGGGAATGGCGGGTGTAGCCCGAGCATCGGTGGTTGTGGTGGCGGCTACGTTACCCATGTTCAATCTTCCCGAAGCCGGTATTTTGCTGATCCTTGGCATTGACCAATTCCTTGATATGGCCAGGACTGCCACCAACGTGGTTGGCAATAGCATCGCGACGGCTGTGGTTGCCAAATCAGAACCACATGAAGAAGCAGAAGACGCGCCCGGCACTGAGTCTCCGCTCCCAATTCATACTGTAGCCACCGCCTGAGAACCTAAACATGAAAGGTAAATCGAAGCCGTCCAGCGGGTCATCGTTTGCTCGCAAACTAGGTATCGTCGGCGGACTTGGCTCACTGGCCGGCGGCGATCTTTTCTACAAGTTGGTGAAGTCCAGAGCTGTTCTGGAAGATCAAGGTCGCTATCACTTCCTCTTTGAGCAACACCCCTTCAAAGACGTTCTGATGCCTCTGGATCGGGGCGCCAGCATGACCTCTAGAAAGTTCTATGTTTTCCAGGTTTGTCAGACCTTCGAGGCCAGCGAAGTCAATACAGTTTTACTGCCTTGCTTTGCCAGTCACACCTTTCGTGAGGAAATCCAGGAGGAAATTGGCATACCCGTTCTGGATATGATGACGGCGTTACGCAAGCACGTGGATCATGTCGCTGAACCTGGTACAACACTGGGCATAATCGCGTCCGACTATGTCAGGCACTCCGGGTTGTTTGAGCGCTATTTCGGCAATGACTTCAAGCTCGTTTATCCAAACAATAACGAGCAGTCTGGGTTGATGGACGCGATGTATGGCGTTAATGGCATCAAAGATGGGAACCTTGACGGTGTACCGCTGGAGTCTGTCTATAAGGCCTGCCTTTCGCTTCAGGATCAGGGCGCCACAATCATCCTGCCGGGCATGACTGAGCTCTCGTTGGTCTGCGGTGATCTTCAACGGCGTGGCTTGACTGTCCTGGATATCAACGAGATTTATGCCACTTTCGCCACCTTGGAGAAAGGCCAGTCGACCCGCCCGCCGTTCAAGCTTGGGATAGTGGGTGGAGTTGGGCCGGCAGCAACGGTCGACTTCATGGGTAAGGTTGTGGCGCACACACCGGCAGGTCGCGATCAAGAGCACATCAAAATGGTGGTGGAACAAAACCCCCAGATCCCTGATCGCACAGCCAACTTGCTGAA
>NZ_JBGCUL010001190.1:0-1243 GCF_054177685.1 Pseudomonas sp. P5_A2_2 | reverse complement strand
GGATTACCTTCTGTCCAGCGGGCAGTGGCGTAGCCCTCGCGCATCGCTTTGACCGCTAGCCACTCATCGGTAGCGACCACGGCGAGGTAACTGCCGTTGCKGATCAGCTTTACCACACCGGGGAGTTTGTTGAGGGCGGCTTCGTCAATGTCCAGAAGCTGACTGCCGCGCCGGGGTGGACGTATCACGCGGGCATGCAGCATATCGGGCAGGCGCATGTCCTGCACATAGGCCGAACCGCCGCTGACTTTGTCCGGGATGTCCAGCCGAGGCAATGATTTGCCGATCAGGGTGAAACTGCTGGCTGGCTTGAAGGGGGAACTCGCCGATGCAAAGCGATGCAATTGAACCCCGACCACCGCTTGTGTGTAGGTCATGCTGTGGCCTTGCCCATCGTAGATCACAGCATCCCGCGTGCTCAGGCTGTCGATGTTGCATCGCCATTGGCTTGCCGCGGATTCGAGTAACAACTGACGCACCTGGGCGGCGGCGTTGAACAATGCAGTGCCGCTGTCGACGATCGTATGGCTGCCGGCGGTGTAACCCTCATTGGGTGTCAGCGCAGTGTCGGCAGTGAGAAAGCGGATGAGACCAGGTGATACTTCCAGGCGTTCAGCGGTGATCTGCAGGAGCGCGGTCTTGACGCCAGTGCCCAGCTCCACTTTGCCGGTGTAGACGGTGATGCCGTCTTTCGCGTCAATGCGGATCCAGGCGTCCAGATAGGGCGTGGCCCGCAGGCTGCCTGGCAGATCAGGCGCCAGGATCGCTGTACCCAAGGTGTCCACTTCGGTGTCAGCGAAGGCGCGCGGTATACCCGGGAGCATGGCGAACCCCATCACCAACGCGCCGTTTATCACGAAGGCGCGGCGGCTCAGATCGACGTTTTGCGTTGAGGACTTCATACCTTGTCTCCCTGCGCGATGACCGACTTGATCGCAGCGAGGATCCGCACATGAGTGCCACAGCGGCACAGGTTGGGCGCCATGCGGCGACGGATCGTTTCATCGTCCGGATGAGGGTTGGCCTCCAATAGAGCCTGCGCTCGTACGATCATCCCCGCGATGCAATAACCACACTGGGCCGCCTGTTCGTCGATAAAGGCTTTCTGCAACGGCCCCGGTTTGTCGGCGCTGCCCAGGCTCTCCACTGTACGCACTGATTTGCCCGCCAGCGCGCCGCAGGGTGTCAGGCATGAAAACACCGGTTTATCGTTCACTAAAACGGTGCAAGCGCCGCACTGACC
>NZ_JBGCUL010001189.1:0-1244 GCF_054177685.1 Pseudomonas sp. P5_A2_2 | reverse complement strand
GTGTTCACTTGATCAGCGTGCGGGGCGGGCGGGTACTGGGAAGCAAGAACTTCTTCCCCCAGGTTGGTATTGAAGAAGACGTCAGCGAAGTCATGGCCGCGTTTCTCGGCCAGTACTTCATCAGCAGTCCTGAGCGCGACTTGCCAAGTGAACTGATCGTCAACGTGGTCCACGATGACTTTCCCACTCTGATCGCGGCCATCGACGAGTTGCGCGGTCGTGAACTGACCATCAGCCATCGTGTGCGTGGTACGCGGGCGCGCTGGCAACAATTGGCGGTGACCAATGCCGAGCAGGCACTGAGTGCGCGCCTGGCGAATCGTCAGCACATTACGGAACGCTTCGATGCGCTGGCGCAAGTGCTGAAGCTCGATGAGCCTCCACAACGACTGGAATGCTACGACATCAGTCATTCCAGTGGCGAGGCGACGGTGGCGTCCTGCGTGGTCTTCGGCCCCGAAGGCCCGATCAAATCCGATTACCGCCGGTATAACATCGAGGGCGTTACGGCCGGCGATGACTACGCGGCGATGCATCAGGCGTTGACCCGACGCTTCAGCAAGCTGAAGGACGGGGAGGGCAAACTGCCGGATATCCTGTTGGTGGATGGCGGTAAAGGCCAGTTGTCCATGGCCCGCGACGTGCTCGATGAATTGGCCGTGCCTGATTTGATTCTGCTCGGCGTCGCAAAAGGCGCAACACGCAAGGCCGGTTTCGAAACCCTGTACCTGAACGACGCTGCACATGAGTTCACCTTGCGCGGCGATTCTCCCGCGTTGCACCTGATCCAGCAGATTCGCGACGAAGCCCACCGATTTGCCATCACCGGGCACCGCGCCCGGCGTGGAAAAACCCGTCGGACGTCTACACTGGAGGGCGTCGCTGGCGTCGGACCAACACGTCGGCGGGATTTGTTGAAACATTTTGGTGGATTGCAGGAGCTGTCTCGTGCAAGCATCGAAGAAATTGCCAAAGCCCCCGGGATCAGTAAAAAGCTCGCAGAGTTGATTTATGCAAATCTGCACAGCGAGTAGAATGCCCCCTCACCTCGTAGCCAGTTGTGCCGATGAATATCCCTAATCTGATTACCGTTCTACGCGTTCTGCTCATACCGATCTTCATTTTACTGTTCTACCTGCCTTACCAATGGAGCTACCTGGCCTCCGCCTCGGTCTTCGCATTCGCTGCCGCCACCGACTGGCTGGACGGGTACCTGGCCCGCCGTCTGGAACAAAGCACACCGT
>NZ_JBGCUL010001188.1:0-1246 GCF_054177685.1 Pseudomonas sp. P5_A2_2 | reverse complement strand
GTCTCAGGTCACGTTCGAGGGGGCATTTATCGGCGTGATCGTTGTCGTTCGCACCGTCATCGAAGGGATTGAAAACCTGCTGGGCTGGCTGCCCTGGACGGTGTCGGCGCTGGCGCTGGTGTTGCTGGCCTGGCGTTCGGCTGGCGTTGCGTTGGCGCTGACCAGCAGCGCGGCGTTGTTGTACATCGGCCTGTTCGGCTTCTGGGAGCGAACCATCGCAACGCTGGCGCTGGTCGGTTCGTCGGTACTGATTGCTCTGGTCATAGGTGTACCCACCGGCATTGTGCTGGCGAAGCGGCCGCTGGTACGACGGCTGCTCACACCTTTGCTGGATGTCATGCAGACGCTGCCAACCTTTGTCTATCTGATTCCGGCCGTGGCGTTCTTCTCGGTGGGCAAGACCCCGGCCGTGATCGCGACGGTGATTTTCGCGCYGGCGCCGATGATCCGTTTGACCTCGTTGGGTATTCAGGAAGTACCGAAGGACGCTGTCGAGGCTGCCGTCGCGCACGGCGCCAGTCCTTGGCAAACCCTGATCAAGGTGCAGTTGCCGCTAGCTCGCCGTTCGCTGTTGCTAGGAATTAACCAGACGATCGTCATGAGCCTGTCGATGGTGGTTGTGGCCGCGCTGATCGGCGCCGGCGGACTGGGTTATGACGTGATGACAGCACTGCGCAATATCAAGGGTGGCGAGGGTGTGCTCGCCGGCGTGGCGATTGTCCTGTGCGCGCTGATCCCTGACCGAATCATTCAATCTAGCTTGCGCAAGCAAGATCACCTGCACAACTGACGTGAGACTTATCATGAAGACACACTTATCGCGCACTGTGGGCGCAGCCGCGCTGCTGGCCTCCCTGATTCTCCCGGCAACCGTGTTGGCCAAGGAAAAGATCGTCATTGGCGAGCAGAACTGGACAGGTGCAATCGCCATTCAGAACATCCTCGCAGAGGTGATCAAAACCCGACTGGACGGCGATGTATCGTACCTGGCCGGGGATGTCGCGGTGCTGTTCAGTGCCGCCGCGAAAGGCGATGGCTCGGTTGATGTGTTGACCGACATCTGGCTGCCCAACCAGTCGGCTGCCTGGAACAAGTACGTCACGGGTGGCCCCCGTTCACTGGTGCCAAACGTCAAGCCTTATGCGGGCGAACAAGGGTTCTATATCCCCGGGTATTTGCAGGACAAATACGGCGTTAAATCCATCTACGACCTGAAAAAGCCTGAAGTGGCCAAGCTGTTTGAGCC
>NZ_JBGCUL010001187.1:0-1246 GCF_054177685.1 Pseudomonas sp. P5_A2_2 | reverse complement strand
CTTGAAGGTGACGTTATTGAAGTCGCCGAGCAGGGTGTCGGCGTTGGCTTGCTGCATCGCCAACTGGTGATGGGAGCCTTGCCAGTCCTTGACCTGCTTGCTGTGGCAACCCTGGCATTGTTGCTCATCGACCATCTTCGCCGGCGCGACAGTGACCGGGCGCGGTTTGGCCGGTTCGACGACAGGGGCGCTGACAGGGACTGGCTGAAGCGGCGTCGGTGTACTGCTCAGCAGAAACCAGCCAATACCTGCCACTGTGAGCAGCAAGATGCCGATGGTGACCGGGAACAGATAACGGTTGATCAGGGTCGGTTGCGAATCAGGGTGTGGGTTTGCAGCTTTATTTTTATGTTTCGGCATCACGACTTCCATGGTCCAGGTGCGTTTGCCTTGCAGCGCGCGATGAAGCTTGATGCAGCTTTGTCGGATGGTTGGCGTCTGTCAAATAACGGATGTTGTGAAGCTGATGGCCCCTTCGCGAGCAAGCTCGCTCCCGCAGGGTTTATGTCGTGCCCAAATGTAGTGATCGATACCGAACCTGTGGGAGCGAGCTTGCTCGCGATGGCGATCTATCAGGCACCCAATCACTCCCCCACAAACCACCGGTAATGTGCTGCGACATACGTTTATTGCAATCCTGCATGACGTCTTCTTATTGAGCTTGCTCGGCTGTGGAGGCATCGAACGGATAGATCCGACGCCATTCGGACGCCATGTCGACGACCGTCCAGCCACGTTTGTTTGCTTCGTCCAGGGCCTTGTCCAGACGACCGATCTGCGATTGCCGGTCGTAAGCCCATTCGCGTTTGGCGTCGGTGTGATGCACCAGGCCCATGAAGCGTTTACCGGGACCGGCGGCGGTCCACTGGAGCATTTGCAAGTCACCGTCGGAGTTGCCAAAGGCGAGGATTGGCCGGCGTCCGATCACGGCGTCGATGCTTTCCGGTTTGCCCGGGCCATCGTCGTTGTGGGCCAGTTTTGGCGTGCGCAGGATAGATGCCTGGCCGTCCTTGAATTGATAGGCAGTGACAAAGGTGGTGCCAATGACCTGTTCTGGCGGGATGCCATAGACCTTTTCGGCGAAGGCGCGCATGAACCCGGTGTCGCCGCCGGACACGATGTAGGTCTTGAAGTCCTGGCTGCGCAGGTAGTCGAGCATTTCCAGCATCGGCTGGAAGATCATCTCGGTGTACGGCTTGCCGGTTTTCGGATGGCGGGCCTGGCTAAGCCAGGTTTTGGCGTAGTC
>NZ_JBGCUL010001186.1:0-1247 GCF_054177685.1 Pseudomonas sp. P5_A2_2 | reverse complement strand
CTGAACTGGCCTAATGATTTTGGACACTTCAATCGGGCGCTATGATGGCGCCCAAATCTGAGGTGTTTTGGCTATGCGTAAATCTTATTCCAGTGAGTTCAAACTCAAGGCGGCGAGCATGGTGCTGGACGAGGGACAGTCGGTTCCCGAGGTCTGCGCCAGCCTGGATATCGGTCCTACGGCCCTGCGCCGCTGGGTCGACCAGGTTCGGAAGGAACGTTTGGGCTCGACTCCGGTGGGCGCTAAGGCGATTACCGCCGATCAGCGAGAGATCCAGCAACTCAAAGCCTTGCTCAGGCAAAAAGACCTGGATATCGAAATCCTAAAAAAGGCCAGTGCTCTCCTGCTGTTGGACGCCAAAGATCATTCACGTTGATCGATGAGCTGGACGAGCAGTACGGCGTTAACAATTGCTGTCGGGCGTTCGGCGTCAACCGCAGCAGCTTTTATGCCTGGCGTCAGCGCCAAGGCAAGGTCAAACCTGAGCGGGAGAAACTCAAAGCCGTGCTGGTCGAACATCACAAGGAATCCAGATCATCTGCTGGTTCGCGCACTTTGGCCAAGGAGCTGCAAGCCAAGGGACACCGTGTCGGGCGGCATATGGCTCGCAGCCTGATGCGCGAAGCGGGCGTTGCCAGTCGTCAGCGCCGGCGGCACAAGTACAAATCTTCCGGCGTGGAAGCACTGGTGGCGCCGCATGTGYTAAAGCGCAAGTTTGATGTTACAGCGGTCAATCAGGTGTGGTGTGGCGATGTGACGTACATCAAGGTCGGCACGCGCTGGCTGTACTTTGCGGCAGTTCTGGATCTGTTCGCTCGCCGGATTGTCGGCTGGTCGTTTTCGATGATTTCCGATGCCACGCTGACCTGCGAAGCGTTGCGCATGGCGGTCGAGCTCCGAGGCCGACCAAAAGAGGTGCTGTTTCATTCTGATCAAGGCTGCCAATACACCAGCCATAAATTCAGAAATGAGATGCGCAAGCATGGACTTTTGCAAAGCATGAGTCGCAAAGGTGAGTGCTGGGATAACGCCCCGATGGAGCGTTTCTTTGGGAGCCTTAAATCAGAGTGGGTGCCAGAAGATGGCTACAACTCTGAGCATGAAGCCCGCATAGACGTGCAACGCTACGTGATGCGTTACAACAACGTCAGGCTCCATAGCTACAACGGCTATCGTTCACCGGTAGCTATGGAAAAACTGGCGGCATGAAAACCGTAACTGGTGTCCAAAATTAGTTGACCAGTTCA
>NZ_JBGCUL010001185.1:0-1248 GCF_054177685.1 Pseudomonas sp. P5_A2_2 | reverse complement strand
GGTTATGTGTCTGCTCACAAAAAATGTGTACACACGAATGTCACCATCGGTGCCCTTTGTGTGTGCACTTTTAGTTTCAGCGCCCCAAAAAGTTACATCTCCTTTCCCACCACCTCGCCTGCATCCCCCTCTCCAAAAATAAATACCTGTTCAATCGGTCAATTTAAATGTTGTGTTTTTCAGTGAGTTATTCGTTTTCGATAACAAAACGAAATGAGCACTGATTTTTATAGAATCGCGACAGGCATGGATCTGGCTTAAGTGCATACATATTTTGTATACAACAAATCCAAAACATACACACACTTTAGATCCGCAAGCCTGAAGCGCCCTATCCCGTACAGGCTGCAGATGCCCAGTAACCAATGATATTCGCCACCCGCGACGAAGATTTGTCGAGCCAACGCTCATGCACAGTCATCGCGGCGTCGAGCATCAGGAGCCTGCCGGAATGCGTACCAGTCTCTCCAATAACAACATCGCGCTGGATCTACCCTCCTCCCATTCCACCCACACCGCCGACAATCAGGCGCATCACACCCCTGTGGTGCTCAGTCCCCGACTGCATAACAAGGACCTGGCGCCGACCAAAGCCGAAGGGAGACGCTGGGGGCGCTACAGCATCTTTGCCCTGTGGACCAACGACGTGCACAACATTGCCAACTACTCGTTTGCCATCGGTCTGTACGCTTTGGGTCTGGGTGGCTGGCAGATTCTCCTGTCCCTGGGGATCGGCGCGGCGCTGGTTTACTTCTTCATGAACCTGTCTGGCTACATGGGCCAGAAAACCGGGGTGCCGTTTCCGGTCATCAGCCGGATCAGTTTCGGCATTCACGGTGCGCAGATTCCTGCATTGATCCGCGCCGTTATCGCCATCGCCTGGTTCGGTATTCAGACGTACCTTGCGTCCGTGGTCTTCCGCGTGTTGTTGACGGCGGTCCATCCCGGGTTCGCTGACTACGACCACAACTCGATCCTCGGCCTGTCGACTCTGGGCTGGGTGTGTTTCGTCGCGATCTGGTTCGTGCAACTGGCGATCCTCGCCTATGGCATGGAGATGGTGCGGCGCTACGAGGCATTTGCCGGCCCGGTGATTCTGCTGACCGTCGCCGCCCTCGCCACTTGGATGTACACCCAGGCCGATGCGACCATCGCCGTGCTGATCCTGCCGTGGAACCTCTACAACAGTCCGCTGGTGATCGTGTACTTCCTGTCCGGCCTCGGTGCCCTGCTCGGCCTGTTGTACGG
>NZ_JBGCUL010000049.1:0-13745 GCF_054177685.1 Pseudomonas sp. P5_A2_2 | reverse complement strand
CGTCCCGATCGATCGAGTCCCAGATAAAGGTCGTCACTGAGGTAGAGACTTCAACTCTCACTGATGCTGTGACTTCGACTAACCACGTACCTGGATCACTTGCGTCATGCCAAATTGCGGTTTTTTCAATTAAAAGATCGTGATCCGCGAACTGGACATTTGATATCTCTCCTTCCACCCGGTCTCCGGTGTCCGAGTAAATGTCCCCCACGTCCCATGTCGCATTACCAACATGGTCTACGAGCGCATCGCTTAATTGAGAGCGTAGCGGCGAGCTGGCGTCTTCAATAGCTTCCAGAATTGCAGTTTGAATTTGAGCGGCGAGCTCGCCTGTAGCGGTAAATAGCGTTGTGAGCTCTTCTAAAGTTTTCACGCAATACAGGTGTTCGGACTGAGAAGCGAAAGCTTTCCATCCACCATCATTTGATACAACGATTCCTATAGCGTCGTTATCTACTGCGTAAGTCTCTAGCACCAATAGTGCGGCAGCGTCCGGGAACTCAGATTTTTTTGCGTTCTTCGTTTCAAAGGGGGCTTCAACAGCAAAATATCTACGGAAGAGCTCACTCAGAATGCCGTCGCCTTCCGTGGGCAAGATTCCTCCACGACACCTTTCAGCGTAGTCCTCCACTTGTTTACGGAAATACTCACGTGATGAGTCTGCTGGAGCGAAGCCCATGAACAGATCGCTGACCTGATCCATCGGAAGGTCGGTTTTGCGCTTAAGATTGTCCGCTGCGCTCTGAAGTTCTTGGATGGTTTTTAGTACGGGAATCATCAAGTGACTGACCACTTCGTTGGCCACTACATCTGTGAGCTGCAACTCCATGCTGGAAGGGAGCTGTCTATGGAGTTGGTTCAGAGTGCCTGCTCCGAAATTGTACCCAGCACCCTGAATGACATCAGTGTCGATCGAAAAAAAACGGATCTCCCCGTCCCATAGCTGAGCTGGGGTTGGCATTCCGTCTGGCATGGTTCTTCTCCTGGTTGAACTCAGTGCGGTAACAGTAGCGTTCTGTCCTACTCCACACCTGATATTTAATCTGCTGACGGCGATACTATCGGAATGCTCAAGTCGTAGACGTCCATCATTTTCGCATCACGGTGACCACTGGCTTCCTGTTTGTCTGCTCTGGTGCCCGTCGTATCAGTGATGCCGCGCCGTTTCAAGTCATGTAGAGCGAAGCGGTCTTCTGGATCAATGTTTCCTTCTGCGATTGCCAGCGTGATGAATCGCTGCCAAGCGGTGTCGAGACTTGTTTTGCGAAGCGGGCCACCGTGGTAGGAAAGGGGACGGATCTATTTTCCTTATTAAAAATGGGGTGTCTGCGTGCAGTGGTGCTAGCTTTGAACACAACATCTACTTGCTTGCTAATGCTTCGGTATCGAGCTAGTACCCACCTCAAGGAAAACCCGTAATGGATCTACACCACGAGTTTGAGAGCAGCAAATTCTTCAACCGCGCCCGAATCGATCGACGCGCCGCCGATGCCTTGGTCGGGTTGGCCGCTGGGATTACGGCCGACGGTGTTGTGAACATCACGGAAGCGGTTTTTCTAAAGCAATGGTTGGAAAACAATCTCGCGCATCTGAACGATCCGGTGATCAATCTGCTGTATTCGCGTTTGGCGTGCATGCTTCAGGACAATGCTCTAGACATGGATGAGTCCCTGGAGCTGCTTAACATTCTGCGTGGTTTTTCTGGAGTGGGCATTGAGAGACCAAAGGTTGGCGGTGCTGTTGCTGTTACTCCTACGGACCTTCCTTTCAATTCACCGATCCCTGATTTGGTGTGGGACGGCCGGATGTTTGTATTTACTGGTGTCATGGCCTTTGGGCCGCGTAAGGATTGTCAGGCGCTGGTCGAAGAACGAGGTGGTTTGATTGGGGGCAGTGTGAGCAAGAAGGTGCATTACCTGGTGGTTGGTAGCGTGGGTAATGAGCAGTGGCGCCACAGTACTTATGGAACGAAGATCATGAAGGCAGTGGAGTTGCGTGAGGCGGGAGCTTCGATTGCCATTGTGGGTGAGGATCATTGGCAAAAGATGCTGTTTGGTTGAGGTTGCTTCGTTGTTGGTGTTTTGGGAAAGGCACCCTTTTGTCTTGGCCCGCAGATCGTCGGTGGGTTTGACGGCCTCATCGCGAGCAGGCTCGCTCCCACAGATTCCGGTGTGTGGACAAAAAAGTGGACGCTCCAGAAACAACAAAGCCCTCGTATTTCTACGAGGGCTTCGTTTTGTATGGTGCCGGCACCAGACGAACGGTATGTTTCGGCGAGAGTAGGTTTTTCGGGCATCTGGAGTTCGCTGGAAAATTCGGCGTACCCCAACTAGTAACTATAAACAAATCAGCTAGTTATGGCGTTCGGTGGAATCGAACTCGGGATTTTTTAGATGTCAGCACGTTGTCGGTCTGCAAGTAATTCAGAGCCGCATACGGAATGGTAAACCTCCCGAATTCGAACGTTGATGATCATCCCCTCCGTCGAGAATAGGTAGGAATCCGCCAAAAGCTGCCGTGGCGACAGGCAGCCGACGGCCAAAAGCAGTCACTAGCGAACGATATTGAATGACACAGACCCACCGGTCACCGGCCGATAGCTGAAGAGTAAAAGCTGCTAAACGCTACAGCAGTGATCTAGAAGATTGTGACAGGCGTTTCCAGAGGTTACTCTTGAAATAAACCTGTATAGCTAGCGAAAGGATTTGCAGACATGGCTCGTTTGGCCCACGATTTCAAGTCAATACTCGGAACTATTGTTGCCACTTTGCAAAATCGTATCCAGGAAGGCAAGTTGGATGCCAATGCGGTTCATTCGGCTACAAACAAACTTGCAGAGCATCTTTACAAGTACGACACCGGATTGTTCCCAGCACTCCCTTCTGACTATCCCTGGGCTATCCCGGAACTTGCGGCACCCGAGTCGCTGGCGGAGGCCTTGCTATGGAAGATGGGCAAATGGAACATATACAAGTCTTTTGCGGCTTACTACAGCAGCCCTTCGAGTTTGCCGAAGAGCACTGACTCTGTCTTTTACGCATTTGCTAAACATCTTCAGAATCCCGAAAACCCAATCTACGACCAACACGCACTCCGTGCGCTTTGGGCCATAGATGCCAAGCTAACACCGGATCAGGCGAACATCTGCTACAGCCTATTAGTCAAAAGAGACGGTACATGGAAGCTTATCATCAGTGGATCGAAAACAAAGGCTGGCTACGACCTTTACATTGAACGCATCACTGCGCTGGCGAAAGATGGTGTCACGCTAGGTGATTTGGACAGGCTACTCATGCCGCTCGGCCAAGCATTGAAAGGTAACATGGCAAATGTATCCGAGTTTCGCAATCTCGTAGGCTTTCGCGATTGAGTATTTGCCAAAAGTAACCAGGAAAAAATAGCGCTGACTTATTGCACATTACTGTCTAGTGGGCGCAATGAACAGCCGCCATATTCAATACATGGAATTAATAGATGAAATGCATTATTTGCAACAAAGAAAAACAAGTACATGAGTTCTCGCTAGAGCATATATTCCCCCAAGGCTTAGGCGGAGCGCAATGCTCTGAAGAGTTCAAAAGCCGCCGTGTATGCCGCAACTGCAATTCGACAATGGGGCTTTTTGTGGATGCCCCGTTGATAAAAGGATTTTTGGGGCAAAACAACATGGCAGAGGCTGCCCTACACTATTTCGACCCAGACAATCTCAGAGTCATACCTCTTCGATACTTTGGGCATGTCAAGAATTTGCTTCTGGACGAGCAGTTCACGTGTGAGCTTTGGTTAGGAACAATTGGAGGGCTAGTTTATCATCGACGGAAAAGTTCAGATCCAAGGTATGATTGCTACGCTGGAGGCAACCCAATTAACCTTAAAAAATCTGGAGGCGAGGTTTACGTATTTACTCAGCATCAAGATGAATTCTGGAATATGATGTTTCTTGTCTCTGTGCGAGAAAAATTCAAGACTTCAAGATTGATATCTGGAAACGTGAGCCTGCCCGCTGATCCAGATTATTTTTCACCCCCGACAAACTATGAAAAAAAATTCCTAACTCAACTTCAGTCCAAGCAGGGGGAAGAGCACGAAGTCACTATCAAAACACTGCAGGGCTTTGAGCAAAGATTTCTATGTAAATTTGCACTAACATACGGGCATAATAAACTCGGGGATAAATTTATTGATAGCGCTCATGCTTTAAATTTGCGCAATGCTCTGTGGGAAATTAATTCAGACAAAAGAAGATCTTTCGGCATCGCTTTTAGCGAACTAGTATCAGTGGACGATGACGAAGAATGGGGGCACCTTGCTTGGCCCGGCGTACACACCATTACCATACTACCTGAGCCAGATAGATTACTAGCATTGATTTATTTGTTTGGTAGGCAACTCATGACAATAACCGTATCAGATGCGCCTGACTTGTGGCGGGAAAAGATAGTTGCTTCAGAAGTTCATGTGATCTGCCAGACTCTTGGTCATTATGCCGGGCCTTTTTCAGTAGATGATTTTGTGGCCCACCGCTCTGACGGAGAAAAAATTCCTGCCCTTTGGGAAATTGATTCGAAAGAGTTTGATATTGCAACCCTCCCCACTTTCGACGATCTTCAAAGCTAAATACTAAAAATAGAAAGCTAGCAAAACGATTCGGCAAATTAAGCCGGCAACTGTGTTCCTTAAGCAGCTGGTTGCGACTGGCGGCTGTTGAACGCCTACCGATTGAATTGCTAACGTAGGCACGTTTTCTGGTTGCTCTTACCCGATTCTGCCATAACCAGCGTGCACTTCGGGTTGGAAGTGGTCGCTCATGAATGTCTGCCTCTGGCCGAACGCGGTCGGTTTCTACCGGCAGTAATCGGCCAAAAACAGACCATGGACACGCGGCTAATACGCCAGTAATGTGTGCCCAAGTCATGTCGTTTTTCCTCCTCGCCTCATGTCGCGCTTCTAGCGCGACACTCAAGCTGAACAAGGAATTACTCATGGACAAGGAAGGTTATCAGACACAAGCGGCGGATAACATTACGCCACATGTGTCGGCTAATCATATTTAGCCTTAAGCATCACAGGGAGAAGTGTGTGAAGTTCGAGTTTGGAGACCTGTACAAATTAATTGTTTCTCTTGGGGTGATCATAATTTCCATCTCGGTTCTGGTTCCTTGGCTCTTTCTAAAAGAGTCCTTTGACTTATACAAATCGGAAGCCGATTTGAAATCCGTCACCAGCGTTGCTCACGCAGCAATCCTTGGCAGGCAAGAGGCTGTGGCCTTCATCGTCAAATTCATTCCGTGGTTTTCCGCCATCGGATGTATTTGCGGGTCAATTTTTGTTTTCGCTGGCCTAAAAAAATGGCATGCAAACCAACTGTTGCTAGATGAGCAAACTAAAGTTGAAATTGAGCTTAAAAAACAGTCTTTGCGAGATGCAACCAAGGACGAGATCGCACTCTCTGCGGCTCGAGACATGCACGCACTTGCTCCTGATGAAAGTCACACAACGAACTATACGCTTAGCGCTTTTGAGGCCAGCTATGCTCAGACAGAGAGCTCAGTGGCAAAACGCCTCCAACATATTTATGCCGGAAAGTATGAGGTCGAATCGAACAAAATGGTAGCCGGCGTTGAGGTGGACGTATTGCTGCGAGGTCGAAGCTGGCTGACAAAAGACTACATCATAGAAATCAAAACTATTCGTCGCGGCTTCAACTACGGGTGGCTCCGTGAGTCCTTTCTGAAGAATATTTACGCAAAAAAACATCTACGCACAAGCCACTAGTCGAATTCCAAATACTTTGTTGCTGATCGTCACGGAGTTTAAGGGTAACTTTTCTGAAAAATACACTTCTATGCTCGAAAAAATCTCAACGGAGGGCCTCGGAAGAAAGGGGAAAGACTTGGTTGTTATGATCGACAAGGAAGAACTTCAGAGCTTGCCCACAGATCAACTTCAGAAGCGCCTTGGCATAAACGCCTAACAAATGGCACAAGTCGCTCGTTCCGCTCGTTCCGGGCCGGCTAAAGCCGGCCCCTTAACCAAGCGCTAGTTGGCATCTTCCTCCTGATTTATCAGTTACGGTAAAACCTAGGTATTAACCAATGAAAAGCATCAATATAATCTCTCTTGTGCAAGCTTATAAAAGCCTTGACCCTGCTGAATATAGTTCTTATATGAAGCACTATGGCATAGACATAAATAATAATGAAGTTGAAGATCTGGAAAGATTCGCATTAAGCATGTACAAAATTTTACCATTCGTGAATATATTTGATGTTTTTTTTGTAAGTTATAAAATACAGCATATTAGTAAAGAGTTTGATTTATTGCGCTTCGGTGATAACTATATTTTGAATATTGAACTTAAAAACAGTAGCACAGAGGTAAAAATTAAAAATCAACTAATAAGAAATAAATATTATCTTGGCCATATAAATAAAGTCGTTCACAATTTTTCTTTTGTTGTTAATACAAATACACTTTATAAGCTCGACAGCAAAAATGATCTTGAGGTGGTTGACTTTAGCTTGTTGACACAGCTATTAACGAATCAAAATTTATTGAAGATAGAAAATCCTGACGAACTATTTAATCCATCGGATTATTTGGTTTCGCCTTTTAACTCCACGGATAAATTTACTAATAATCAATATTTTTTGACTGGCCAGCAAGAAACTATAAAGGGTAAAATCCTTAAAGTGCTTAACAAAGGCGCGTCGGATTTCATTTCAGTTAATGGTGGGCCAGGAACTGGCAAAACATTATTAATATATGACATAGTTAAGTTGATCAAAGATCAAAAGCGCACCCTGATTGTACATTGCGGAAATCTGAATGAAGGGCATATTAAGCTAAACAGGTTAGGCTGGAATATTATACCCATAAAGAGTTTGAAAAACTATGACTTGAAAAATTTTGATTTGGTTGTTATTGATGAAACCCAAAGAATATATGCAACTCAATTCGATCAGTTGATTGCTAATGTTGCAGCGAGCAATACAGTTTGCATTTTCTCATATGATAAGCAACAGACTTTATCTTCAACAGAGGCTAGAGCGGATATTGAGGGAAAAATCAATGCTGTTGTAGGTGTATCTAAATTCAGATTGTCAGATAAAATTAGAACCAACAAGGAAATTTCCAGCTTCATCAAGTTGCTATTTAATAATCAGCGAAACGATATTGCTTTTTCTAATTGCGGCAATATTGACTTTAATTATTTCACAGATTTGGTGACTGTCAAAAACTATATTCAACTGGTAAGTAATGATGGGTGGGAAGTACTTAGGTTGACTCCATCACTACACACGGCCGAGCATCATGAATCGTATTCGGATGTTTATAGCAAGAATTCACATGCAGTAATCGGGCAAGAGTTCGATAATGTCGCTGTTGTTATGGATGAATATTTCTCTTATGACAGTTCAGGGTCATTAATTTATCAGTCACGCACATATTACGATTCGGTAAAAATGCTATTTCAGAACATTACGAGAACCAGAAAGAGATTAAAATTAATTATAATAAAAAACAAGCAGGTGCTAGGCAGATGTTTATCTATCTTGGAGTAATAGTATAAAAGGCAACTAGTAAGTCGTTCAGGCACCGCTTCGACGCTTCGCGCCTACGTTGAACAGATTTTAAGTCACGGCGTTATGGTTTTACTGCGAAAAAGTATTCCATAAATCCACAACTTAAAATCTGTCACTGAACTCGGTGTTGGTCAGCGTGCGCAATGGATCAATAACTGCCTCCCGTGACAGACTGCTTATGACCGTTTTCTTACCTTCGTTTAGAGGTTGAACTACCAGGATTTTCCTAAGCGATGAGTGAGTAATTGCATGGTCAGCAAATAGTAATAGCGCGTCGATTGAGTGTGCTGGTTTAGGTGGTGATTCAAAAACCACGCAAGGTGTTTTCTCTGCCAAGTCCATGGATTGTCGCGTTGCCAGCGCTCAGCGATCGCTGTTTGGATGGTCTTCGCCTGACGCAGGTGGCGTTGGTGCGTGGTATGCGACCCGGTCAGGACGCCCGCCAGGAACAGATCCATATCGAATGCCGTGCTCATGCGCGACCACCAATGTAAGCGGCCACCACGACGATACGGTTGTGCCCCAGCTCATAGCTGATTTGTACTCGGGCTTCCTGATCGAGACGTCGGTCGAGTTGATAGCAATGGCCACCGTTGATGGGGGCGGGATGGTGGGTGATTTGCTCATAGCGTTCGCACGCATAGGCTGCCCGCAATTCGTGGAAGCCTTTGAGGTTGTACTGATGGAGGATGTCCCGTGCAGGACGGACGATTCCCCGTTGGAAATCGAGGTAGGTTTCGTTCGGTGCAAGTAGGTTGCGGCTACCGTCGGGTGAGACCTGTTCGGCGAATTTCAGCGCCTCGCGAATATGATCATCCGCCCTGATCCAGCGAGGTGCCGAGGCACCTGAACGGCCCCCTTTGGTGCCATCCTGGATGTTGATCTTGCCGTAGTGTTCGGCCTCACGTTTTAAGCGCGGTAAGTCGGCCAAAATGGTCTCGCGCAGGCGCATGCCGGTGGCTCGCGCCAACTGAGCGATGGCCGCGGCGCGCGGCATTTGGTGTTCGTAGAGCACGTCGACGATCCGCTTCACGTGTTCGCGGTCTTGGCCTTGCGGCACCGAGAGACGAACACTGGTGCGCTGCATTCCCAACGCCTTGCTCGGACTCTGCACTTTCACATATTGATCACCGCGAAGCGCTGCCAGGGTACGGTTGACGCTGGACAGTCGGTTTTGCGCGGTGGCGATGGCGAGCTCACCTTGTTCAACTTGCTGACGCAGATGTCCGGCGTAGTCCAGCAAGGTCTGCCGATCAATTTGTCGCGCATCGTTAAATCCTGGCCCATTCTCGGAGCGACACCAGCGTACAAACGCCTGCCAGCGATCACTGTGCGCCTTGACCGTGCCGTAATGTCCGCAGCCAAATAGATCTTTCAGCGCTTGCGGTCCTGCATAGCTCAGCTGCCGCCCATATCCAAAATTCCGCCCGTCCCGTCTACCGACCAGTGCCATGATCAAACTCCTCTCGAAGCCAAACCTTTAAAACCATCCCCACGTCGTCCCGCCACGAATGTTGAGTGTTATCAGGGATCAAGGCCCCTGCGACCTGTGAGGGTTGTCCACTAACGCGGGACTGACGGCTCTTTACGACCGGGAGCTTGGGCATCTCATGATCTGGCCTCCTGAACACCGATAGTGGTGGGCGGGTGGAGGCTGCACTGGCTGACGAGAGCAGCGCCGCGAGATCCTGAGTCGGGTGAAGGCAGTGATGCGATTACCGGGGCGTGCCTGACTGTCAGTCAGGTGCAGTCCATTCCTTGGGCTGCGGCACCATCATCTGCATCGCTGTTGCTGGTGACTTCGGTGTTTGTCACGCCGATTGTCACGAGGGGAATGCCGCAAAGCCTTGTCCAAGTTGGGCTGCAGCAGCGGTAGGAGCGCCCGTCTCTTTCCGGAAGAAAGAGACGGGCGCAGGTTGTCGCAAGGAAATGGCCAAGCGGGTAGGTTGCTGCAGAACAGCTAGGAAGGGGTGTGAGTTGCCGCAGTGGGCACACTGGTAAAAGTAGGCATCCATCACATCGCTGTGACCGTGCGAGCCGCCGGACGCTAATCGCACTTTGGGTGAACCACCACGGTATGGCGTAGCCTTAAAGGTTCTGGCTACCTGGGTTGCTGTCAACGACAGCGCTTTGCCCGATCTTTTCTACGCCTGTGGATAATTCGGGTCAAGGCTCGAATTTTCGGGGATTCTGCGGCTGTGGATGAAATTATCCACCGGTGGAAATCAGTGGTTTTCCACAGACAGTTGCGTGGGCTTTAGATTTTTTAAGTGAGGTCCATCCAAGCAGGGCGGCTTTGCAGCCCTGCTTGGATGGACCCGCGTGGAAGGGCGGACTGCGGTGATCTCACAGGCTTACCCACGTTTGGATGCGCCACGGCTATTTTGTAGGGCCGTGATGTTGTCGCCGACTGGGTGAGCGAATTCGTGTGGCGTCACATGCCCATGGCGGTTGGCGTCGATGTAGTTGCTCCACCACGCCATGATCAGCCGGCGCTGCTCCAGAAATTCAGCTTTGTGGATATACGCGGCGCGCACGCGGTTGCGTTCCTTGTGGCTCATTTGTCTTTCGATGGCTGCGTCGGTCCATAACCCGGACTCCAGCAGAGCGCTACAGGCCATGGTCCTGAAGCCGTGGCCGCACACGTCCTTGCTAGTGTCATAGCCGACGTTACGGAGCATGGTGTTCACCGTATTCTCGGACATGGGCTTCCAGTACTTGTGGTCGCCCGGTAGCACCAACTCTGAAAAGCGACTGAGGCTTCGCAGGCGCTCCAGTATTTCGATGACCTGCGGCGATAGCGGAACCATTTGAATGTCGCCGTTCATCTTGGTCCCACGTGTGGAGTTGCGTACCCCTTCAATCGGTGCGCGCGTATCGGGAATTTCCCACATGGCGCGTTGTAGGTCGAACTCACTCCATCGAGCGAAGCGCAGTTCGCTGGAGCGGACGAATACATGCAGAGTCAGTAGCACAGCAAGGCGCGTTAGCTCGCGGCCGTTGTAGTTGTCGATACGGTGTAGCAATTCGGGTAGGCGGTTGAGGGATAGGGCCGGACGATGGATTGTGCGTGGCGCGTGAATCGAGCCTGCCAGATCCAGTGCAGGATTCATGGTGATCTGCCGAGCCCTTTTGGCCCCGCGCATGATGGTGGATAAGTAGTTCTGTACCCTTAACGCCACATCCATGGTGCCGCGTTCCTTGATGCGCTGGGTGATCTCTAGCAGGTCATGGGTATCGAGTTCAGCGATGGGTCGTTGGCCGATCAGCGGGAAGACGTGGGTACGCAGTCGGCTCATCACGGTTTTTGCGTGTCCTTCGGTCCAGCGACGGGACATGTCGGCGTGCCACTCCAGAGCAACGGTTTCGAAAAGCAGTGCCGCCCGCTGGGCTACGATCTTGGCCTTCTTCTTTTCTTCCATGGGGTCGAGGTTGTCGAGCAGCAATGCCTTGGCTTCGTCTCGCTTACGTCGTGCGACGGAAAGGGTAACGATGGGGTAATTGCCGATGATGAGCGTACCTTCCTTGCCGCTGGGCTTGGTGTACTTCAAGCGCCAGGTCTTCACGCCATTGGGTTTGACGAAAAGGTACATGCCGCCGCCGTCGAACAGTTTGTAGGCGCGTTCGCGGGTTTTGGCCGTGCGGCATTGCAGGTCGCTGAGAGGGATCGCTAGACGTGGCATAGGGGTACGCGCTCCTGACCGGAAAATCGCAGTACCCCTAACATACCCTCGGGGAAGGGGGATTTTGTTGGATCCCGACAGAGGGTCCTGGAACGAAAAAACCCGCCAAAGGGCGGGTTTTCGGGGCTTCCAGAGCATTCGGTGGAATGCAATGGAGCCTAATGTGGTGCCGGCACCAGGAATCGAACCCGGGACCTACTGATTACAAGTCAGTTGCTCTACCATCTGAGCTATACCGGCGTGTCAGGGCGACGATTATAGCGATTGGTTGGCTTCTGTAAACCCCTGAATTCTGACTATTTTTGCACGGGCTTCAGGTCAGGCGCGCAGCAGGGTTTTCTTGAGTTTCTGAATGGCTTTCCAGGTTCGACTGTTTTGCATTGCGCGCAGCTGTGCTTCGGCCTGTTCGGCGCGTTGCAGGGCGGCGGCGAGTTGGTGTTCGGCGTCGCTGACGGGGTGGCTGAAGTTGTGGCCTTTGCAGAACTGGAACTCGTCCAGGTTGCACGGCGGGATGTCGAAGGCGGGTTTGAGGTTCAGGTGTTCTTCGGCGAGGTAGTAGGTGTTGATGCCGTCGAACAGGATGGATTGGTAGCCGGCGTCGGTGACGAGGTTTTCCCAGGTCTGGTCGCGGGCCCAGGGGGTTTCGATGAGGATTACCCATGGTCGCCATTGGCTGAAGTCCATGCCGCGCAGGACGGTTTCTTCGTGGCCTTCGACATCGATTTTGAGGAAGTGAATGGCGCGGCCCCGGGCGTGTTCTTCGCAGATGGAGGTCAGGGTGCGGGACTTGATCGTTTGGCTGCGCACGTCCATGCCGGCGTCTTTGTGCATTTTGGCCATGGCCGGGTCGAGGGTCGAGAGGCCGGTGCCGGCGATGCCGTAGAAGGTCAGGTCGTCAGCACTTTCCCCAGCCGCGCACTGCAGGTTGGTGTCTTTGGGACGTTGCTGGCAAAGGGCTTCGTAGTAGTTGGGCATCGGTTCGACGTTGATGCCGGTCCAGCCGCGGTCGTAGAACGCCTTGGTGACCGAGTCATGGGTGGGATGGTTCGCCCCCACGTCGATGTAGAAGCCGTTCTCGACAGTCTTGAGGGCGCGCCACAGGCGTATGTCTTCGAAATTCTGTGCATAAGAAATGAAAGTCACTGGCGCATCCTGTCGGAAGAATGTTCTTGTTCGTGGCCGCGCATGCTGGCGCCCTGGCGTTTGTGTATATCAAGAGAAGTGCAGCGGTGCAATTTCCCCTGTCAGCGGTCCGGGATTAGGCATTTATGTCGTTTTCATTAAATGCTTATGCACAATGCCATCGGCAGCGCACTGGGTTTAGGTCGAATTTGTGGATCCGTTCTCATTTGTCCGCAAATACTTGTTTTTTCGATTTTTTATCCGGGTGTACAAAAAATGAACAGTATGGTTTAAGCCCTGAAACAGGCGTGGATATTGGATCCGTGATAATTCCATCAACAGAGTTATCCACAGGTCGGATGTGTTTAAGCGCGTTCGGCCAGGAGCAGGAAATTACGCGGCGTGAGCGGGGCGTCGCAGAAGGTGCCAACGCGGACGCTGTAACCCTGTTCGGCGAGGAAAAGTGCCCGGTCAAGGACCAGCCAAAGTTCCAGCGGACGTCGGAACAGTCCCCGTAGTAGCTCAAGGTTGCGCACTTCGGCCAGTCGCTGCCAACCGGAGGCTTCGAGGGCTGACCAATCTTGCGGGCCGATTGTGGATATCTCTTTAAGCGCGGCCAGGTGATGGCAGTAATCGGCGAAGGGTTTGTCCAGCCAGGCGCTGGGCAGAGAAGGGGTTGGCAGGTACTCGTCCATGTCGCGCAGTTGCCGTTGCAGCAAGTCGAAGCCCAGACGCCGGGCCATGGAGGTGTCGCGTTGACGTCGCACGCGGGCACCGGCGGTAACGGTTTCGCTCATGGGCAACGCGAGGTCGTCGAGGGAAAGCTGTAAGCCGGAGCCTTTGGCGGCCGAGGAAATTGGCGAGTATTTGGCAAGACCGATCCGGTTGTAGCAGCACGGCGCAATGGCGATTTGTTTGCAGCCTGTTGCGCTGGCGAGTTGAATCAGTCGCACATGCAAATCACCGCAGGCGTGAAGCGCGACGGGCGTGTGATACGCACTCAGTAAAGATGCTGCGTCTGCCGCGAGCACATCCTGTTCGATATGCAGTGCGTGCAGGTGATGACGTTGGCTGAGCGCCTGGCCGCTGGTGACCAGTGCCGGGTCGTATTCCAGGCATGTCAGTTGTTGCCCCGCTTGCAGCAGGCGGCGCCCCAGATGTCCCTTGCCCGAGCACCAGTCCAGCCAGTGCCGCGGTGCCTCGGAAAACTGCAATCGACTGGCGAAGGCTTCGATCTGTTGCCATTTGCGCCCCGGCACATCGACGTTCAACCGATGGCCGGCCGCTTCGAGTGTGCGTGCGGGCAATTCATCCACCGCACTCAAGGCAACGGACATCCTTGCCAGGCAAGCAA
>NZ_JBGCUL010001184.1:0-1250 GCF_054177685.1 Pseudomonas sp. P5_A2_2 | reverse complement strand
ACTCAGGCCAGAAATATTGCGTAACCACCAGGATTTTCATCTAGCAAGCACCTTCTTTTGAGCGTTTGGCCAACGCGAGCAACTCGGACCAAGTCTTTTTCGAGGTGCTTTCCCAATCAAATCTGCCACCCTGCAAAACGGCTGCAGCCGACAACTTAGTCAATAGCTCAGGAGCTGATAGGGACTCGATCAGCACATCACCTATATTTTTCGAGTCAAACGGGATGGTTTTACGAAAACGGAAATCGAACGAAATCATATTCCTAAACATCGTAACGACCGCGCAATCGGCCGGTGCACGAGCCCTCACTATTAAAATCACGCAGAGTATTCTCAATAGTCTCTGCCGCTGCTGTGACCTTGATGCCTTTGACCTTATGAGTCCCTGCCGTGATAATTCTGCCAAATAACAAATCGACCAGACCGACGGCTCCCTGAGTGAATCCAGAGGTAACTTTTTTAATGTTAGTGACTCGATGGAGTTCAGACTTTAATACGCTGCCAGATACCTCGCGCGTAGAATCATGACTAAATTTCAGCGCATCAATCGTGGTTTTGCTGATATCAAACCCGACCACGCTCACTTTATTGCCAAACTCTATAGCCGGCGGCTGGCTCACATAACCAAGACCTACAACGGCCAAATTTACATCTTCGAGTTTAAGCATTGAATTTCCTTGCGACTAACCGCCGGGCCAACCGTAAAATGACTTCAATATATTGCAGATCCAGAAACCCAGGTAACACTTTACACGTTATCAAATCTTGATTTAAGAGCCTTTGGCCCAAGCTTGACAATTGAGTACACAAAAGAAAATATAGCTCGGCACCTACTGAATCGAATTTTAAAGTCCGGGTAACATGCCGACAACTCAATAAACCTTGAAGTTGTATCTTCGATATTAAACTGCCCGGCTTTAGCTCTATGCGCATCAGACAGTGAGTTATATTGAGAAACTTCCATTCGATATAGCATTTCTATGCATTCAAAAATAGGAATTCGACGTGTTGTGGCTGAGGCTTCGTTGTATGAGTAGCCGTCAATTTCCGAAAAAAAGCCACACGTATGGGGAGTCGGTATTGATTCTATCCCAACAATTGATGGCACACCCGCTGCAGAGGCTTCGATGAGAGTGGTACCAGAGCCTATAAAGCAAAAAGCGCCATTAATAATTTCAGGAAGATCCGAATACTTTACTTCGCCCATAAAGTGGACAAACTGCGCTACACCACACTGGACCGAGTAAGCT
>NZ_JBGCUL010001183.1:0-1251 GCF_054177685.1 Pseudomonas sp. P5_A2_2 | reverse complement strand
CAATGTTGACTGTAAGGCCCTCATCGCGAGCAGGCTCACTCCTACAGTTTTTAATGCGTGTACCCCGTCATTTCCGCTAGTCCCATTGGACGATGTTGCCCCTCCCCGAACCCGTTTGAATAGGCCCTACATAAAGTCTCCCCCGGCAATCGCCGAAGGGCGGCACCGCCTGAGAAAAACGAGGAGTGCATCCATGGATATCCGCGGTCTGGGTTACGTCACCCTGTTATCCAGCGACCTGGCGCAATGGCGCCATTACGCAAGCCAGGTGCTGGGCATGATGGTCATCGGCAACGTTGACGACGGCCACCTGTACCTGAAGATGGACGAGCGCCACCACCGCATCCTGGTGCAGAAGAACGCCGAGAACGGCTTCGGTGCCTGTGGCTGGGAGGTGGCCGGCAAGGCGGCGCTGGAACAGGCGGTCAGCGAGCTGCAGCAAGCCGACGTGCAAGTGACCCGTGGCACCGCGGCCGAAGCGGAGCTGCGCAAGGTCCAGGAGCTGGTGCACTTCAGCGACCCGGATGGCAATCGCCACGAACTGTTCTGGGGGCCGTTGCAGGACTTCGCC
Source organism: Pseudomonas sp. P5_A2_2 (assembly GCF_054177685.1). Classification (NCBI taxonomy): domain Bacteria; kingdom Pseudomonadati; phylum Pseudomonadota; class Gammaproteobacteria; order Pseudomonadales; family Pseudomonadaceae; genus Pseudomonas; species Pseudomonas sp. P5_A2_2. The sequence continues at coordinate 680 of NZ_JBGCUL010001183.1, read as the reverse complement.
CGTTTTGTCTCGCCGGTGGGCGTCAAAGGTTTCGTTACCAATGACCTCGGCATGGGCCACGTCGTCCTGCCAGCACCCGCCTTCGAACGCTGCCGCGACTTCTACGAAGAGGTGATGGGTTTTGGCCTGTCGGACCTGATGAAAGTCCGCTTCACCCCGGACCCGGCCGAGCCGCAGAAGCGCATCCACTTCCTGCACTGCAACAACGGCCGCCACCACTCGTTGGCGATTTTCGAGTGCCCGATGCCCCACGGTTGCGTGCACATGATGGTCGAGGTCAACGCGCTGGACGAAGTCGGTCGCGCCCTAGACCGCGTGCACGCCAACGGCGTGAAGCTGTCAGCCACCCTCGGCCAGCACACCAACGACCAGATGATTTCTTTCTATATCAAGACCCCGTCCGGGTTTGACCTGGAGTACGGCTGTGATGGCCTGGTGGTCGACTGGGATCGCCACACGCCGTTCGAAAGCACCGTGGTCAGCCACTGGGGCCACGACTTCAGTGTCGGTCGCCAATGAGGAACAAGACGATGGACAAGCAAAAGACCACCGCCGAGATCGTCGGCCAACTGCGTGACGGCATGACCATCGGTATCGGTGGCTGGGGGCCGAGGCGCAAGCCGATGGCGCTGGTGCGCGAGATTCTGCGCTCGGACCTCAAGGAGCTGACTGTAGTTGCA
>NZ_JBGCUL010001182.1:0-1251 GCF_054177685.1 Pseudomonas sp. P5_A2_2 | reverse complement strand
ATCCTGCGTAACCACGATGCTCCAGAGTCGCGAACAATTCAGCAAAATTGATTATGCCTGTACCCGGTTCGTGGCGACCTGGGCAGTCCGCAATCTGCACATGGACGGTTCGGTCATAAAACCGAGCCAGAACACCTGCAGCGTCTCCGGTCAAAAGCTGTGCATGGTAAAGGTCGAGAATCAGCCCAATACTCGGGAAGGTCTCCAGCACCCGTTGCGCCTTGCTGAAATCAGACATGTAGTACCCCGGGATTTCCTTTGGGCTGATCACTTCAATCAGGGGCCGCAACCCCTGATCTTCAAAGTATTTGACTGCATATTCCAGGTTGCTCACGAAGCTAGGTGTAGCCTCAACTTGTGCCGTAATCCCAGACATGATGTGCACATTCGAACAATCCAACACCTTTGCATACCGGGCGGCCAAGGCCAAACCTGCACGAAACTCTTCTTCCTTGCCTCGCAGGGCAGCAATGCCTTTGGTGACTCCGGCCGGTGCAGCGAACTGGATCAGAGGAAGAGAGTACTGAGTCAAATGAGCGGCTAAGTTACTGGCGTCAAATTCATAAGGAGAGGGAAACTCCACCGCCCGAAATCCAGCAGCGGCAGCAGCTTCGATACGCTGCAGAAAAGGCAGGTCGTTGAATTGAAAGCCGAGATGAGCATTGAACTTGAGCATTAGGTACACATCCATCTTTGAAAAAAACGAGTCATCTACCTGAACCATCCTTCGCCTTCATAGGATTGGCTTTTACTGCCACGGATTGGCATCTAGGAAAATCCATTTAAGGTCATGACGGCGGTCTCAAGAAGGCGACAATGAAGTAATCGCAAGTATGTTAACGGGCCACCATCATCACGAAAAATATTATGTTGTGATTAATTTCATCACTAATTGTTATGCTTTTGGTTTCGAACCGAGTACGACCGGCATGAATCTCAAAGCATTGATGTGCTGCGTAGAGGTCGCGCGGCAAGGTAGCTTCACCAAAGCTGCGCAAAGCCTGCATATCGCCCAACCAGCACTGAGCATGGCCATCACTCGCTTGGAGGAGGAGTTGGGCGTTACGCTTTTCAACCGCGCGGCACGACAAATCACTGTGACGGCTGAAGGACAAAGCTTTCTTGCACGTGTGGAAGTCGCTTTGCTCGAATTGGACATGGCACGCCAAGAGCTACGGGATATGGCGCATTTGCACAGTGGTGAGATTCGACTCGGCGTGCCTCCAATGTTCGGGATCAATTACATTCCAC
>NZ_JBGCUL010001181.1:0-1252 GCF_054177685.1 Pseudomonas sp. P5_A2_2 | reverse complement strand
GTACGACCACTACTCTTTCGATACCGAAGAGATGGACCATAGTAGCGATAGACTGCACGCCTGCAACAGCCCGACCACCGGCGACTGATACGGGGAACAAGGTGGTGGTATGCCCAACCCTGTTACCAGCCTCATCGAGAACGTTCTCGCCCGGGTAGACCTCACCGAAATGCTTGGCGACAACGGCCGGAATTTCCGACGCACGCGGATCGAAGCAATGGATGACGATAGTATTGAGGCTCACTGCCTTGGCGAAGAGCGGGCGGAACTCCGACTCGTTGTACCAGGGCTGTGCTTTGAACGAGAAATCATTGAAGTTGGGCATTTTCTGTCTCCAGTGCTTTTGAGAATTTTGTGACTGGGCTGAACCAGCCGGTCAAAAGTACACAGATCTGTCTACCACCTCAAGAAAAAAGTAGACAGATCTGTGTGCCAAGCACTACGATTGATGCTGGAGAATTTTTATGAAAAATATTGCTTCAGGTTTCAAAGACCTCCGTTTTGAGGAAACCGCGTCTCTCAAGCCACGCGATCGTATCTTAAAGACAGCGATCATCCTTTTTAATGAACGTGGCGTACACACAATCGGAATTGATCGCATCATTGCTGAGAGCGGTGTATCGAAGAGAACCTTCTATAACTACTTCCCCTCGAAGGCTGATCTTATCGCTGCCTATTTGGATTTTTGGCATTGGCTTCGATTTACGAACTTGAACAAATACGCCACGCGAGCTGGCGGCGACCCAAAAGCCGAGCTGTTGGCGATTTTTGATTTTCTCGAGTATTGGTTTTCAGAGCAGGACTTCAGAGGCTGCGCATTTGCTCGTGGTCTAAATGATTTCAATGATGACGCATCGAAAATTTTGCGTGCAAAAGTAGGCTTGCACTTCGATGAGTGGGAAAATTTCATTAAAACGCGCTTGTCCCAACTCGTGGAACCTGACAAGGCAGAAGTCGTTCTCCCACAGTTTCTAAGCCTTATTACCGGCACAACTGTTGTTGCACACGCCTCTGGCAACATAAAAATCGCGCAACTAAACAAGCAAATAGCTGAAGCATTATTGAGTGAGAGGGCAGTTTAACTTTCAAGGCGTGGACCGGTCCTCGGCGCCTACCAAAAAATAAAATTCTCTAATTAATCATAGTATAATTTTCACTTGGGAAATCCGCCAACAAACCCAAGTGGCAAGTAGCTTATATTGATCAGTTTAAGGGTTCGTCCAGGAACCATTCAAGACCGGAAGCTTACGGT
>NZ_JBGCUL010001180.1:0-1252 GCF_054177685.1 Pseudomonas sp. P5_A2_2 | reverse complement strand
ATGTACTCCCAACCCAGAGCGACTGTGAGGACCGTCAGCCAGGTTTGCAGGCTGTAGAAAATCAATAACATCAGTACAAGATCCGGCACCCCCCGAATCAGTGTGGTGTAGAGCTGCGCTGGCAAACGCAGCAGCTTGAGGCTGGAAAGTTTGGCGCTGGCCCCGATCAGCCCCAGCAGTACGCTGAGCGCAAGGGAAGACAGGGACAGCTTGACGGTCATCCAGGCGCCTTCGAGCAGTAAAGGACCGAACCCTTTCAGGCTGAATGCAGAGAATCCCAGCGCGCCTAATAGTGTTTCGAACATGATCAACAACCTATAGCGATAAGCGCCCATCCTGCGGACGAGCGCCGGGTGGTTATTTGCCGCTGTAAAGATTCAGATCGCCGAAATGTTGCTTCTGGATCGAATCATAGGTGCCATCTTCGTGTAAGGCCCGGATCGTTTTATCCAGCACCGCCTTGAGCTCTGCATTGTCTTTGGCGATGCCGATGGCTGTTTTGGAGGGAAGATAGGGGCTCTCAACGGACCGGCTGATTTCGTAATCAGCGCCCTGCGGCGAGCTGATAAAACCCAACTGAGCTTGCAACGTGTCCTGGAGGGATGCATCCAGCCGTCCCGCTACAAGGTCGTAATACACCTGATCCTGGTTCTGATAGGACTGAGTTTTTACGCCGGCTTTGTCCAGAACGGCTTTTGCGTAGGCTTCCTGGATGCTGCCCTGAAAGTAACCGACCGTTTTGCCTTTGAGTGATGCCGCATTTTCGCTCAGGCCCGAACCTTTCTTGAACACATAGGAGGTGAATCCGGAAAACAGCTCATTTGAAAAGTCGATGGCTTTTTCGCGCGCGGGGGTCACGGTCATGGATGAGAGAATGCCGTCAAACTTGCCGGCTTTGAGGCCTGGTATCAGGCCATCAAAATCGCTTTCAACCCATATGCATTTGGCTTGCAGCTTCGCACAAATCGCGTTGCCCAAATCAATATCAAATCCTTTGAGGCTGCCATCAGCCGCCTTGGACTCAAACGGCGCGTAGTTAGCGTCCACGCCAAAACGCAACGTGGTGTATTCCTTGGCCGACACTGCGTTCGTGCACAACGCAAAGAGCATTATCAAATACAGTTTTCTTAGCGAAATCATAAGTACATCCCTAGATTTTGTAGTTGGATTTAAGGGCAGTAAACATCTGATAGCGTTGAAACGTTACTTTCATTGTTATTGGCTGAAGCCATCGCCTCGCCTTAAACACTAC
>NZ_JBGCUL010001179.1:0-1259 GCF_054177685.1 Pseudomonas sp. P5_A2_2 | reverse complement strand
CAGATTACCTGGCCGATTTTGCCGAGCATGGTGCAGCCGCCGAGTGCCAGGCAGGCCAGCAACAAGGTGCCCAGGCGCAGGTTGCTGTATAAGCTGGCGGGACTCTTGGGTGCGGTCGCGCAAATGTCAGCAAAAGGATTTAGTGGCGGCATTTCACTCATCGCTCGCAGCGGGTCGCCTTGCTCCGCTAAATCCACGGGCTGGCAAAGGCGCTCGAATTCCGCGCAAGCAGCAGGTTGCGGATCGGGCAGGGGAAGACTCGGCAGATCCTCCAGGTGCCAGGCTTGCATGCCTTCCGGCTGGCCGGTGAACAGTTCATCAAGCGAACGCTGGCCTGGCGCGTGCTCCCCCAGCTGCACCGCGACCCGATACGCACCAATCTGCAACAGGTCGCCATCATTGAGGCTCACCGCAACGTTGCGACCCAACGGCAAATCATGGCCATTGGCGTAGGTGCTGCCACTGCGGTCGATCACGCAGAAGCGCCCCTCGACGACGCGAATATCGCAGTGGTTGGGCTGCACGCTGTTGTGGCGATCCTCCAGGCGCCAGTCCGCCGCGGCGCTGCCGATGCTGCCGCCCTGTGGGCCAAACCGGTGAAGGGGCAAATACCCGTGCAACAACTGCGCAGGATTGCTGATAACCAAAGTCAGCTTCATGCGCGCCCCCGAATCCGAACCACGGAGGGATGACGTTGTTGCTGGTGTTCGATAAAACTGGTCCAGCCCAGGTGGCTCCCGCTGTCACGGAGCAGGTTGAAAGGCGGTACATCCTCCTCGCGCAGCCCCAATTCCAGGTCGTAGGCGGTGACGTCGCGCAGCAAAAAATCCATCAATTGGCGCAAYCGTCCAAACTGCTCGCCGCTGGGTAGAAACTCCCGAAAGCGCGCCTGGGTCAGGTTGGGAATGACGAGGGTGAACTTGCTGGCGCGTGTCTTGCTGCGGTCACCCACTACAAAGTCGCTGCCCAAAGTGCCGTTGACCTTGCCCAGCGCCATGCGCTGACGCTGCGGCAAACTCACCGAACGCGCCTCGAATTCACGGATGTTTACGCCGTGCAGGTCGAAGCAATGTTCGACGATGCCGGACACCACTGAGGGCGAGCGGCTACGACTGGCGATCAAGCCTGCAAAGCTCAGCAGCCGACCCCATGGCAGAGGTGTCGCACCGCGCAGGTCGTTGTCATTCAGGCCGATCAGGGAAAACACGTAGCGTGAAAACCGGTCGCTGCCCTCGGCCTGAAAACGGATGTAATAGCGG
>NZ_JBGCUL010001178.1:0-1260 GCF_054177685.1 Pseudomonas sp. P5_A2_2 | reverse complement strand
GGCGAGGGGGCTGCAGGATTACTCGCCATCCTTGGACCACTCGCGCTGGCCACCGCGGCAGTGGGCGGGCTCGCATACGCCTATTACAAGGGCAGCGAAGAGCAGAACAGCTACAACAAGTCACTGATCCTGACCGGCAACTACGCCGGTGTAAGTGCTGGGCAACTGGGGGAGATGGCGCGGCAAGTGAGCGCCACCGTCGGCACGACCGGGCAGGCTGCTGAGGTCCTGGCTCTTCTGGCCGGCAATGGGAAGATTGCCGGCGAGAGCTTTACCGGAATCACCCAGGCCGCAGTGTCCATGCAGGAAGCGACCGGCAAGGCCGTCAGCGAAACAGTTGCCGAGTTCTCCAAACTGGCAGACGACCCGGTTAAGGCGTCCGCTGCGCTGAATGAGCAGTACCACTACCTGACGGCTTCGGTTTACTCGCAGATCGCAGCACTGGAGGAGCAGGGTAATCATGCGGGCGCGGTGAAGCTGGCGACAGAGCAATATGCCGATGCCATCAACGAGCGCACGCCACGAATTCTCGAAAATCTGAGCTTCTGGGAAAAGGGTTACAACGCTGTCGCGCGCGCTGCAGACAATCTGAAGAATATCGGCCGGCCAGATATTGGTGCAGACATCGAGCAGGCACGCCGCAATTTGGCGTCGGCCCAAGCCGGTAACATCGGTTTGTTCCAGAACAAGCGGGAAATGATCGACCTCTATACCAATCAGCTCAACATGCTGGAGGACCAGAGGGATGCCGAGGCCGATATCGCCAAATGGCAAGGTGAGCAGGCGAAAGCCCAGGGTGACGCCGTCTCGTCGATGGCGAAGGTTGATGCACTGACCAAGTCTTCATGGACGAATGAGCAAAAGCGCACTGAGGCGATCAAGGAGTACAAGCAGCAGCTCGAAGACATTCGCAAGGTCGCGCCGAACGATCCGCGCCTGAATCAAGCGGCGATCGACAAGAACCTGGCGAACATAAACGACCAGTTCAAGGATCCGAAAGCAGCCGGTTCCCAGGTCGATCTAACCGTCTTCAACAACGCCAAGAACAACCTGGCCGACATCGTCACCGACTATAAAAACGCCCAGAAGGAACTGGACGCGGCGCAGAAGGCCGGTCTGGTATCCCAGGAGGACTATGCCGCGCGAAGCGCCGCGCTGATCAAGCAGGAAAACGCGGATGTGGCTGCAGCCTTCGAGGCCGAGATATCCGCCCTCGAAGCAGCCAAGGCTAAGAAGACCACCACGGTCGCCCAGGGCATC
>NZ_JBGCUL010001177.1:0-1260 GCF_054177685.1 Pseudomonas sp. P5_A2_2 | reverse complement strand
TGTACGACCTGTGCCCGCAACGCGTCATCGAACGCTTCGTCCCACACATGGACGAACTCCGGACGAATGCCGACCTTCAGGGTTTTCCACTCCGATTCAGCAATACGCTGCTGCATCGCCTCGGACAGCGGCAAGTGCGTCGAGGCGAAACCGACACCACCCGGTTGCGGCTGCACGTCGATCAGGTTCATCCCCGGACTGCCAATGAAGTAGCCGACAAAGGTGTGGCTCGGGCGCTCGAACAATTCCCTTGGCGTGCCGAACTGCACGATCTGCCCGCCGTACATCACCGCAATCTTGTCGGCGAAGGTCGAGGCCTCCAGCTGATCGTGGGTGACGTAGACCATGGTGATGTTGAACTGCTCGTGAATCTGCTTGAGCTTGCGCCGCAGTTTCCACTTCAGGTGCGGGTCGATCACCGTCAGCGGCTCGTCGAACAGGATCGCCGACACGTCATCGCGCACCAGCCCGCGGCCCATGGAGACTTTCTGTTTTTCGTCGGCGGTGAGGTTGCGAGCTTTCTTGTACAGCAGTGCCTGGAGGTCGAGGACTTCAGCGATTTCCTGCACTTTGCTGTAAATTTTCGCTTCGACCATGCCCTGATTGCGCAACGGAAAGGCCAGATTATCGAACACCGTCATGGTGTCGTAGACCACCGGGAACTGGAAAACCTGGGCGATGTTGCGCTTCTCGGGAGTCAGATCATTGACCGCTTTGCCGTCGAACAGCACATGCCCTTGAGACGGGCTGAGCAACCCGGAAATGATGTTGAGCAAGGTCGACTTGCCGCACCCCGAAGGCCCGAGCAGCGCATAAGCACCGCCCTGCTCCCAGATGTGATCCATTTCACGGATCGCGTAGTCCTCAGGTCCCACCGGGGTTTTGGAGTAGCTGTGGGCGAGGTTCTGCAAACGGATTTCGGCCATCAGGCAACCCTCGCAATGCGGCGACCAGGCGCCTGAACCAGCCGCCCCTGCATATCGAACACAAACAGTTTATGGGTCGGGATATAGATGCGAATCGGCGCATCGACGTCGTATTCGTGAACACCCGGCAAGTGCAGCACCAGCAGGAAATACTCGTTGCGCACGTGCAGGAAGGTTTCCGAACCGCTGATCTCGGCCACCTCGACGGTCACTGCCAGCTCAAGGTCATCGTCGTTGCTTGGCACCAGCGAAATATGGCTGGGGCGCACGCCAAAACGGAACTCGCCCTCGCCTACCGGCCGCAGATCGACGTTTAACGGAAAGTGCACGAAAT
>NZ_JBGCUL010001176.1:0-1261 GCF_054177685.1 Pseudomonas sp. P5_A2_2 | reverse complement strand
AGCCAGTCCAATACGAAGTTCGCGCCGATGAAGCCTGCACCGCCAGTTACTAAGATAGTCATTGATTCAGATCTTTTTCAGTAAAGTTGCGAGGATCAACCCCAGGTTTCCAAAAACGGTCTGTCGATACAAACCGGCTCGTTTAAACCCGAGAATCCTTGAAAAAAGTGGTTGCTCGCGCGCTGCCTTGAATTGGTCGAGCTTCACCAGATGCTCCTGGGTCAACCGATGGCGCATGGTTCCAAGAGCCTTGATGTTCAAGGTATTCCACTCATAAAAAAGTCCCCCAAACGCCATGCGCAAGCGTTTGATACGCGCCCACCAGTTGGAGTTGGTTCCGACGACATTTTCATCGTGCTGACGGTACAGTACCGTTGGTACAGGATCGTAGTGGACAGCCCCACCGACCCCGGAAATCAACTGATACGCCCACCAGTCATGAGAAGGCACATTCAGTTTGTCACCTGCTTCTTGCAGCAACGCGCGCGTGGCGTGGTTAAACACCATGGTGTTGCCGCCCCCGATATTTTGCACGAGCGCATTGGAAAAATGCGGCGCAAGAGCAAACTTGGGTGAGAAGCCAAAAGGTAAACCTGTCTCACTAATCAGCTCGGTGCGACCGCAGTAAAGGGCCGGCACATTCTCCGGGATAGACTTCAGCCAGGCTATCGCTTTCTCGAGCTTTTCATGCTTCCAGATATCGTCCTGATCAGCCCACGCATAGTAGTCAGCGTGAATGTCTGCCCGACAAGTGAGCGAAAGGAAATTTGCGACGAAACCTCGGCCAGGCCCATCGAAAACCTGGAGACGCCCCGCCTCCCATTGGGTAGTTGTGGCTTGAAGGATGTCCAGCGTCCGGTCTTGGGAGCCATCGTCCGAGACATAGACAGTCCAGTCACGATGAGACTGCTGCTGAAATGACTCCAGCTGCTCGGCTAAAAACGATTCTCCATTGTAGGAACACATCAGTATTGCGACTTTTTCAGTACGGCAATCACTCAATGTGGTACTGGCGCAAGAATGAAGAGCGCTGGACTCAGAGATACCCACAAAATTTCCTTCCCTGTATATGACAGGTGCAATACCAATTAGTACTTCTTCAATAAAATCAACACGATAAGGATTCGAGTCGTTTTCAGCGCTTGTTAATCAGGCCGTGTACGAGGAGTCAGCGCAGCACAACCGAATTCCCACGCAATGTCCCAAGCAACGCTGTCACCTGGCCATGAACGGCATTTTCTCATGAGATCTTGAGTACGAC
>NZ_JBGCUL010001175.1:0-1264 GCF_054177685.1 Pseudomonas sp. P5_A2_2 | reverse complement strand
CGCCGACACCCTGGCCAAGGCCCGTGGTGCCGCGGCAAAAATCCAGGCGCCAGGCCTGAACGTTGTCTGGGCCAATACCAAGGGTGACATCGGCTGGTGGGCGGCGGCGCAATTGCCTAAACGTCCGGCGGGCGTACGTCCGTGGTTCATCCTCGACGGCAGCACCGCCGAGGCGGACAAGGACGGCTTCTACCCGTTCTCGGCCAACCCCCAGGAAGAAAACCCGGCGCGCGGCTACATTGTTTCGGCCAACTTTCAGCCGCTATCGCCGACCGGCATGGAAATTCCCGGCTACTACAACCTTGCCGATCGTGGCCAGCAGCTCAATCGCCAACTCAGCGACAAAGCCGTCAAATGGAACCTGGAAAACAGCCAGCAGCTGYAACTGGGCACCACCACCGCCTATGGCCCGCGCCTGTTGGCACCGCTGTTGCCGGTGTTGCGCGAAGTGGTGAGCGATCCCGCCGAACTCAAACTGGTGGAGCAACTGGCCCTGTGGAAAGGCGATTACCCGCTCGACTCCACCAGCGCCACGCTGTTCAACCAGTTCCTGTTCAACCTGGCTGACGCGACGATGCGCGATGAGCTGGGCAACGACTTCTTCGAGACGCTGCTCTCGACCCGGGTGATCGACGCCGCGTTACCCCGCCTGGCCGCCAGCGCCGATTCGCCGTGGTGGGACAACCGCGGCACACTCGGCAAGGAAACCCGTGCCGATACGGTCAAGGCGGCCTGGCAAGCCAGCATCGCGCACCTCAAGACCACCCTCKGTGCAGACTTCGCGCAATGGCAGTGGGGCAAGGCGCACACATTGACCCATGGCCATCCGCTGGGGCAGCAAAAGCCGCTGGACCYGATCTTCAACGTCGGCCCCTTCGCCGCACCCGGCACCCATGAAGTGCCGAACAACCTCTCGGCGAAGATCGGCCCGGCTCCGTGGCCTGTCACCTACGGCCCTTCGACCCGGCGCCTGATCGACTTCGCCGACCCGGCCCACAGCCTGACCGTCAACCCGGTCGGCCAGAGCGGCGTACTGTTCGACAGTCACTATGATGATCAGGCCGAGGCCTACATCGAGGGGATGTACTTCCAGGCGCATCTTAATGACGAAGAAGTCACGGCCAATACGCGCAGCACCTTGAAGCTGTTGCCGGCGCGGGCTGTACCGTAGATTTTTGCTGGCCGGGCTGGCCCCATCGCGAGCAAGCTCGCTCCCACAGGTTTTTCTGTTGTTCACAAAATTTGTGCTCAACAAAGATCCCTG
>NZ_JBGCUL010001174.1:0-1266 GCF_054177685.1 Pseudomonas sp. P5_A2_2 | reverse complement strand
TCGAGAAACTGTGCCCGCCGCTCCGCACTCAAGCTGCGATAGGCCGGGTACGCGGAAGCCGCCGCGGTGGCCGCCGCATCGACTTCCTGCGGGGTCGCCTGATAAAAATCGTCGGGCAAGGCCTCACCGGTGGTGGCGTCGACACTCTGCAACTTGATGCTGCCGGCGGCGCTGCGTTGGCCGCCGATGTAGTTGTGACCAAGGATCCGGGTCATGGGTACCTCCTCAAAGTGTGCCGACGGTGCCGGGTTCGAAAGCCGCTGCGACCGGTGCGATGCCATTGATCAATGGCGCGCCGAACTCGGCCTGGGTGATCTCGAACACGTCGCCCGGTTGCGTGCGAATGCCGTCGGCGAAGGACAGGGTCGCGGTGCCAAAGAAGTGAATGTGCACATCCCCCGGACGCAGGAACTGGCTGTATTTGAAATGATGGAATTCGAGGTTGGCGAGGCTGTGGCACATGTTGGCCTCGCCGCTGAGAAACTCGTTCTGCCATAGCACTTCGCCGTCGCGCAGAATGCGGCTGGTGCCCGCCAGATGCTGCGGCAGTTCGCCGACCCGCAGTTCCGGGCCATAGCTGCAGCTGCGCAGTTTCGAGTGGGCCAGATACAGGTAGTTCTTGCGCTCCATGACGTGATCGGAGAACTCGTTGCCCACGGCAAAACCCAGGCGATACGGCTGGCCGTCGTGACCGATCACGTACAGGCCAGCGATCTCCGGCTCTTCACCGGCGTCCTCGGCAAACGGCGGCAGGGGAAACGGCTGCCCAGGCCTGACGACGATGCTGCCATCGCCTTTGTAGAACCATTCCGGTTGCACACCGGCTTCATCCGCCGCCGGTTTGCCGCCCTCCACGCCCCATTTGAAGATGCGCATGGTGTCGGTCATCGCCGATTCGTCGCCACTTTGCTGGTGCATCTTGTCCCGGGCCGACGCGCTGCCCAGATGGGTCAGGCCCGTGCCGCTGACCAGCAGGTGCGCCGGGTCCGGATGGTCCAGGGGCGGCAGAATGCGCCGTTGCGTCAGCAGTTCGGCGTAGTCGTGGCTGATGCCCAGCCCCAGACTTTGCACCTGTTGCTCAAGGCTTGCGCCCGCCTCGATCGCCGCCAATGCCAGATCGCGAACGGTGCGCGCGTCCTGCACTTCACGGACCAGGCCTGCCTCGACCACGCCGACACGGCGTTCGCCGTTACTCAATTCGAACTGAACCAAACGCATGAAATTTCTCCTATTCCTTCAAAAACACCGCAGATCCCTGTAGGAGTG
>NZ_JBGCUL010001173.1:0-2025 GCF_054177685.1 Pseudomonas sp. P5_A2_2 | reverse complement strand
CCAGGCGGGGCTTTTCAGTGGCCGATGGAATCAGACGAGAGGTTTAGGCTCGTGCTCTTTTTCCTGGGCTTGCTCGTGTTGCTCTACCGCTTCCTGAACGGAGCGCGGTGCTTCGTGGATCACCGACTCAACCGGCTCGGCAGCCACTTCGGCGGCCGGTGCAGGCTCGGCAGCGACAACTGCTTCAACCGGAGCCGCAACGGCAGCCAGTTCAGCTTCCTTCTGCAGGCGCTCGGCTTCACGCTTGCGACGACGCACTTCGCGTGGGTCGTTAGGAGCACGGCCACTTGGCGTCAGGGCGCTGGCAGGAGCAGCTTCGACTACCGGAGCTGGTGCTTCGGCAACGACCGGCGCTTCAACGACTAGTGCTTCAACCACCGGCGCTGGAGCCGGTTCCGCAGCGGCAACCACCGGCTCGGAAACCAAGGCTTCAGTCACAGGGGTTTCAACAGCTGGTGCAGCGGCTTCAGCGACGGCTGGCTCGGCAACCCAGTTGAATGCCGTTTGCTCTTCACGCACTTCGCGAACGGTTTCAGTCACGGTTTCGACGACAGCTTCTGCAACCACGGCAGGTGCTTCAATCACTGGGGTTGGCTCGGCAGCCGCTTCAACGGCAGGCTGAGCTTCCGACGCTGGTGCCACTTCGATTTCCGGTGACGCAGTGAATTCGACCGGGGTGGTCGCTTCAACGACTGGTGCTTCAACCGGAGCTGCTTCCAGGGTCGCGGCAGTGGCGCGTTCGGCTTGCACATTGGCTTGCGCTTCAGCCGGAGCGCTGATCACGCTGCTGGCGACGGCTGCGGTAACAGCCAGGCCGGCGGCCAGATCGGCAACGCTTGGTGCTTCGGCGTTTTCGCCGGACTCGGACTCGTCCGAACCTTCGATCACGTTGCCGTTGGCGTCACGCTGACGCTCGCGACGGTTGCTGCGACGACGCTGGCCACGGGAGCGGCGACGTGGGCGATCGCCCTCGGCGCTTTCCTGACCGTCTTCCTGCAGTTGCTCTTCGTTGGTGGTCAGTTCTTCTTCGGCTTCGGCTACGGCAGCTTGTTCGGCACGTGGCTGACGCTCTTCACGCGGTGGGCGTGGCGCGCGTTCTTCACGTGGCTGAGGCGCGCGTGGTGCGCGTTCTTCGCGGGCAACTGCCGGAGTTTCTTCACGGGACTCGCGAGGCTCGCGAACTTCCCGTGGTTGACGCTCTTCACGCGGCTCACGTGGTGCGCGTTCTTCACGCGGTGCACGTTCTTCGCGGGGCTTGCGGTCTTCATCGCGGCGAACGTTGCGGTTGCGGCTTTGCTGGCGACCGTTGCGACGCTCTTCGTTGCGGGCCGGACGCTCGGCGGCAGGCTTTTCAACCACAACCGGCGCGACAGGCTCTTCCTTGGTGGCGAACAGGCTGACCAGCGACTTCACCAGGCCTTTGAACAGGCTTGGCTCTGGCACGGCGACCGGCGCAGGGGCCGGCGCGGCAACTTCGGTCGGAACCGGAGCATTGGCGCGGGCCGGGGCCGTCTTGACCGCTGCTTCCTGGCGAACCAGGGTGCGGGTCGCAGCGGCTGGCTGGACTTCTTCCACTTCGGCAGCGGCAGCGGCGATTTCGTAGCTGGACTGGTTGGTGGCCGCTTCCGGGCTGTCATCACGCAGGCGCTGCACTTCGAAGTGCGGCGTCTCGAGGTGATCGTTCGGCAGGATGACGATGCGGGCGCGGGTGCGCAGTTCGATCTTGGTGATCGAGTTGCGTTTTTCGTTGAGCAGGAACGCAGCCACCGGGATCGGCACTTGTGCACGAACTTCGGCGGTACGGTCTTTCAGGGCTTCTTCTTCGATCAGGCGCAGGATCGCCAGGGACAGCGATTCAACGTCACGGATGATGCCGGTGCCGTTGCAACGCGGGCAGACGATGCCGCTGCTTTCGCCCAGGGAAGGACGCAGGCGCTGACGGGACATTTCCAGGAGGCCGAAGCGCGAGATGCGACCGACTTGCACGCGGGCACGGTCGGCTTCCAGGCATTCGCGGACTTTCTC
>NZ_JBGCUL010001172.1:0-1267 GCF_054177685.1 Pseudomonas sp. P5_A2_2 | reverse complement strand
TCTCTACGTCGCGCGGATAAGGACTTCGATACCACGCTACGCCCGGGGTTCGGTTTTGTTAACAAAAACCTCCCCGGCAAGATGTAACAGGCTGGATGTTCCGGCCTCATCGTCGGAACGCCGCCCGAATACACCCTTCAAATCAGAATAAAGACCACCAGCAGCCCGGCAAGGATCGACCACTTTTCGAGGTAGTAAAGCTTGCGGTTGCGCCTTTTCAGCTCCTTGCCGCGCAGGCGAAGCTTGTAGATCTTGCTGAACAGAAGGTTAAGCCCGCCCGTCCTGTCTCCGTCCTCGTTCGGCGCACCTGCCGCCGACATGACAGTGCGGCTGAACCAGCGATTGAATGCCGCTGCCCAGCGATACTTCATCGGCCGCTCGACGTCGCAAAACAAGATGATGCGATTGTGCGCCGTGGTGTTCTCTGCGTAATGAATGTAGGTCTCATCGAACATCACCGCTTCGCCATCGCGCCAATGGTAGTGCTGGCCATCGACATTGATGTAGCAACCTTCAGCGTTGGGTGTGTCCAGTCCGAGGTGATAACGGTACGAACCGGCGTACGGATCGCGATGGCGCACCAGTCTGGAGCCCGGGGGCAGCTCGGCGAACATCGCCGCCTTGATCGAGCCAATGCCCTGCACCAGCTCAGTGGTGCGCGGGCAGAGTTTCATGGCCGACGGGTGGCTGTCGCCATACCACTTGAGATAGAAGCGCTTCCAGCCGGTCTTGAAAAACGAGTTGAAACCGACGTCATCGTATTGATTCGAACGCTTGATCTCGCCGGCGTGAAGCAAGTTCCGGCCTTCGGCACGGATTTCTTCCCAATGCGCCTGCAGCGGGCTCAGGTCGGGAAAGTCGGCCGGGTCGAGATAAGGCTTGTTGGGGGTTTTCGAAAACAGATAAAGAAAGCAATTGATCGGCGCCAAAAACGTCGAGTGATCACTCAACTGGCGACCCAGCTTGTGGCGCACCTGACCGCGCAGGTGGACATACGCAATGGAGACAACGTAGATAACGGCAATGATGAGTTTCACGGAAATCGTCACAGGTTGGAAATAAACAAACAGCGCCCTCCCGGGTCTTGTGCAGCGACTGATTACGAAACAGCGGCCCCTTAGTACAATCGAGTCTTGCCGATGGTCGGTTTCCGGCTGTTGGATGGCATTTTAGCCACAGTTTGTAACCAATAGTTAACCTGCAACTGCGAAAATGTGTCCGCAAAATCCGCCAAAGCGTTGCAGTGATCTCAACGCCCTATCGTTTA
>NZ_JBGCUL010001171.1:0-1268 GCF_054177685.1 Pseudomonas sp. P5_A2_2 | reverse complement strand
GGCCAAGACCCCGCAGGGTCAACTGTCCAGGCCGTTCCAGACTCAATACGGCTGGCACGTCCTGGAAGTCCTTGGCCGTCGCGCCACCGACAGCACCACGCAGGCTCGCGAGCAGCAAGCAATGACCGTTTTGCGTAACCGCAAATACGACGAAGAGCTGCAAACCTGGCTGCGTCAGATCCGTGACGAAGCGTACGTGGAAATCAAACTCCCTGGCGCCGACCAGGCAGCGCAGTGAAACTCCAACGTTTCGCGCTGACACCCGGCGAACCAGCCGGCATAGGTCCCGACCTGTGCCTGCTGCTCGCCTCGCAAGCCCAGCCCCACCCCCTGATTGCCATTACCAGCCGCGACCTGCTCATTGAGCGGGCCGCGCAACTGGGCGTGGCTGTCGACTTGCTGCCGGTCACACCGGACAACTGGCCGGATGCACCCGCTCCCGCCAACAGCCTGTATGTCTGGGATACACCGCTCAATGCCAAGGTCGTTGCCGGGCAACTGGACAAGGCCAACGCTGCCTTCGTTCTGGAAACCCTGACCCGGGCCGGCCAAGGCTGCCTGAGCGGGGATTTTGCCGGCATGATCACCGCGCCTGTGCACAAAGGCGTGATCAACGAATCCGGCATCGCCTTTTCCGGGCACACGGAATTCCTCGCCGACCTGACCCACACCGCGCAAGTGGTGATGATGCTGGCCACACGTGGCTTGCGCGTGGCCCTGGTGACCACTCACCTGCCCCTTCGCGAGATTGCCGATGCGATCACGCCTGAGCGCCTGGAACGCGTCACGCGAATCCTGCACGCCGACCTGCAAAACAAGTTCGGCATCGCCCGGCCACGCATCCTGGTCTGTGGGCTCAACCCGCATGCCGGCGAAGGCGGACACCTGGGCCATGAAGAAATCGATATCATCGAACCCACATTAGAGCGCTTGCGCGGCGAGGGCATGGACCTTCGAGGCCCCCTGCCCGCCGACACTCTGTTTACCCCAAAATATCTGGAGCACTGCGATGCGGTGCTGGCGATGTACCACGACCAGGGCCTGCCGGTGCTGAAGTACAAAGGCTTCGGCGCCGCAGTCAACGTGACCCTCGGCTTGCCGATCATCCGCACCTCGGTCGACCACGGCACTGCCCTGGACCTGGCCGGCAGCGGCAAGATCGACACCGGCAGCCTGCAAGTCGCCCTGGAAACCGCCTACCAGATGGCCGAGACCCGTTTATGACCGAGCAATACCAACACAAGGCGCGCAAACGCTTTGGCCAGAAC